>CAZFNT010000207.1:0-7008 GCA_964520315.1 uncultured Gemmatimonadota bacterium | reverse complement strand
GGCTTGCCGCCTTGCCTAAAACCAACATTCGCACGGCTCGGGCACGCATTAGGTGGCGGATCCTGGCCAATCCCCCTCTTCCTCTACTCCTTCAAACCCTATCTCTTGCCTTGGATGTGCGATCCGAGCCGTAGATGTGGTCGCCGACGCGACGCATCCAGCCGAGTTCCTCTTCGCTCATCGGGCCGAGTGCGAGCGCGTCGAGGGCCTGGCGCATTTCGGTGCGGCTGTTCGGGCCGGACATGACAGTGTCGACGTCGGGGTTCGATAAGGCGAAGCGGTAGCAGTCGGTTCCGGTGGGTGGCTTTTCGCCGGGCGGGGTGCGGCGCGGGTCGCAGAGGTGGCCCCAGCGGGTGGTCGTGTAGGTGACGATTCCTGGGCGCTGCGGTGCGTCGAGCTGCGTCAGAGCGGGGAAGATCTCGCGTTCGGCTCCGCGGTGGACGGCGTTGTAACGCACGTGCCAGATGGCATAGCGCTTGTCGTCCAGCAGAGATGGGAACATGGCTCGGCGGTGCCCCGAGATTGCGAGATGACGCACGCGACCTGCGTCAATCAACCTGAGCGCTGCGTCAATGACGCGGGGGGAGGGTGGGGAGTTGTGCCACCCGAGAAGCAGGACGTCGGCATGGTCGAGGTGGAGTGATCGAAGTGCCCTGAGCGTGGAGGCGCGAACGAGGGCGCCCCAGCGGGCGTAGCTCTGGATGACGATGAGCATCGAGTCGCGATGGCAGCGGGCGAGTTGGCGGATCGCGCGGCCCATCAAGTCGCGGCGGCGGCTGCCCCAATAGAAGTAGTTGACGCCGCGCTCGAAGGCCTCTTCGTAGGCGGCGGCGGGGGCGGCGTAAGAGGATCCCAGGCCAAGGCGGGAGGCGACGAGGCCGGAGCGTCCGAGTGTTCTCGGGGCCAAGGGGGTGCTCCGGTGGGCGACGGGGGGCGTGGTTGACATTCGACAAGGATAGGTCGAGCCCTGACCCACTGGTGTAGAATTGCCACTTCGATCCATGCCGTCCTGCTCCGACTCCAAAGATGCGCCGCGGATCATCGCCCGGCGCCGCGACGGCAGAACAGCAGGAGAAGACCCGTGTCTCAATCTCACGCGCATCTCACCGGCGAGGAAAAATCGAGGCAAGTGGCCGAGGATTCCCGCCAGCGAGAGTGGAAGCAACCCAGTTTCTTGAAGGAGCTCTTTCTCGGCAGATTCCGCCTCAACTTGATACACCCTTATCCGGTCGACGAGAAGAGCGATCGCCCGGAATTCGCTGAGTTCTACGCCAAGCTCGAACGTTTCATGAGAGACGAGGTCGACTCCGTCGAGATCGACGCGACCGGCAAGTATCCGGCCGAGCTCATGGAGGGGCTGCGCAAGCTCGGTGCATTCGGCATGAAGATCCCGGTGGAATATGGCGGATTGGGATTCACCCAGCTCGAGTACAGCCGCGTCATGGAGCTCCTGGGCAGCGCCGACGGCAGCGTGAGCGCGTTGCTTTCGGCCCATCAGTCGATCGGTGTGCCCCAGCCGATCAAGCTCTTTGGCACCGACGAGCAGAAGAAGCGCTTTTTGCCTCGATGCGCCGCAGGTGCCGTGTCCGCTTTCGCTCTCACCGAAAACAACGTCGGTTCCGACCCCGCGAGCCTCGGAACAACGGCTGAGCTGACCGACGAAGGGGATGCATACATCGTTTCCGGGGAGAAGCTATGGTGCACTAACGGCACCATCGCCGATCTCCTCGTAGTGATGGCTCGTCACCCGGCCGACAACAAGATCAGCGCATTCGTCATCGAGGGCGATGCGCCTGGTGTGAAGGTCGAACATCGCTGCCATTTCATGGGACTGAAGGCGCTGGCCAACGCCGTGATTTCTTTCGACAATGTGCGCGTTCCGGTCGAGAACCGGATCGGAAAGGAAGGGCAAGGGCTTCGGATCGCGCTCACCACACTGAATACAGGTCGACTTTCGCTGCCCGCTGGATGCGTGGGCGCGGCGAAGCGGGCGCTTCAGGGGTGCCGCCAGTGGGCCGGTACGCGAATCCAGTGGGGGCGTCCGGTTGGAAAACACGAGGCGATCGGCATTCGTCTCGGCGAGATGGCCGCGACGACATTCGCCATGGAGGCGGTTTCCGATCTGGCCTCCGAGATGAGCGACCGAGGTAACTACGACATTCGTCTCGAAGCCGCCGGCGCAAAGGAGTGGAACTCGATGCGAGGGTGGGAGATTGCCGACAACGCCATGCAGATCAGAGGCGGGCGCGGCTACGAAACCGAGAAATCGTTGGCCGATCGCGGCGAGGCGCCGGTTCCTTGCGAGCGCGGCATGCGTGATGGTCGCATCAATCGCATCTTCGAAGGCTCCAGCGAAGTGATGCACCTGTTCATGGCTCGCGAGGCTGTCGATACACATTTACAGGTGGCGGGTGATCTGATCGACCCGCGCCAACCGAACAGTGAGAAGCTGAAAGCGTTTCCCGATGTGTTCAAGTTCTACGCCGGTTGGTACCCCGAGCTGTGGTTGCGCGGCGTGAAAAACTTGCGTTCTGACGGTTTCCGCGAGTTTGGCTCGATGGCCAAACATCTGCGATTCGTGGAGCGCACATCACGACGCCTGGCTCGGCAGACTTTCTACGGTATGCTGGTTCATCAAGGCAAGCTGCAATACCGGCAAGGTTTTTTGTTCCGAGCGGTCGACGTTGGTATGGAGCTGTTCGCGGTCGCGGCGGCGGTATCGCGGGCTCAGCGCATGATGGTCGGCGGGCACCCGAAGGCCGAAGACGCGGTCGAGCTCGTGCACGTATTGGTCGGTTCGTCGAGGCGGCGAATCGGAGACGCGTTCCGGGGAATGTGGATGAGCAACGATCGACGCGCTTACGACGCAGGCCAGCGCATTTTGGGGGGAGAGATGATGTGGATGGAGGATGAGATGGTGGACTATGCCAATCTCAACGATGAGGCAGTGGCGGATGCCGGCCGCGTTCAGGCATCGACCGAGTCGGCGCGAAAGAATGTTGCGGCTGGGGTGTAGCTCTAGTCCAGGAGTCCGGCCAACCAACGCTTGCCGGCGGGGCGGTGTTGGTCAGCGGGCTTCTTCTCTTGGGCGAAGGCATGGACTTGGTGCGCGAAGGCCTCGAGCTTGGTGTCGATTTCCGGGCTCTCTTTGCCTGTGTACACGAGTGTCGTGAGCGGGATCATATCGTGGTCGCGGCGCACTTTCTCAGCCAGAGCAGCGGACACTGTTCCCAGCATGCAATGGAAGGAGATCGCGTTCACGATGCCGTGGGCTCCGCGACGCGCGAAATCTACCATCTTGGCCACGTTTAGAACGACGATGTTGTTGGCGTTTCGATCGACGTAAGGCGAGGCCAGCGAGAGGATCTCCTGATAGCTCGGCTCATCCGCTCGATCGGAGCCGTTGCCCAGCAGGAGGCGGATTCGCAGAGCCTCCATCTCTTTTCGCAGCAAGAGGAGTGATGCCCCAGCTGCATCAAAGTAGCGGCCCTCGTCCAATCCGCTCGACATCGCCCGGCGCCAGCCGAACTCCGTTACATCGATCAGGAAGGGCGCCGGCCATACTTCGATCCCGAGATCCTCCAGCTTGCGGAAGAGGGCGCGGTTGCCGAAGGTGTTGATACGCGTATACATGTCTCCTGCGACGCCGACCACCGGCCTGAGGGGTTGCTCCCTCTTGGCGATCTCGTCCAACCGTTTCGCGATCGGCCTGAGCACATCGCCGATGCGATCGTCGGCGATGGCGTCACCGAGGTTGCGGAAGATTCGGTCGAAGAGAGCATCTACTTGGGCCGGGTCCTTTGCGTAGGGGCGGGTCCGACACTTGAGCTTGGTCAGGTGCTCACAAGCGATGAGCCCTCGGCCCAAGCGCGCGGCACCCGGCATTCCAAGTATGTCGACCTGTACCGACCCCGAAGGCGCAAGCACTTCGACACCCTCCACGCCGCGGCGATCGAGGGCCAGTCTCATGGCGGAGCTGTATTCGCTGAGCAGACAGGGGATCTGCGTTCCCGGAAAGAGAAAGACGTCTCCGTCCGCGATAACGCCATTGTCGATGTGTTTGATCAGATCGCCTGCGAGAATGATGTACGGATGACACTCCTTGCCGGAGCTGGAGTCTTCGCCGTGTGCCAGGCTCTCATCGTCGGGCGGAGGCAGCATTAGAACTTCGTAGTCAGCGAATCTCAATGCGCCATAGTACGCCCAAGCATGATCGGCGAAATGAGGCAGGACGAAACGCCTTCCTTTGAAACGCTCCTGGCTACGTTGCGGCGGTTTGCGCAGAGACACTGTCTTGGATCGCGTCTCTTTCGCAGATCCGGAGATCTCGTCGACGAAGGCTTCCAGGCGAGTTACGAGGCCGGCTTCGCCGCGATGCTCGTCGAACTCGAGATAGAGATAGGGGGTTCCCTGCGCTATGCCTTCCATGTATTTGGCGCCGAACGCGTCGGGGCCACA
Source organism: uncultured Gemmatimonadota bacterium (assembly GCA_964520315.1). Taxonomy (GTDB): domain Bacteria. The sequence continues at coordinate 2,550 of CAZFNT010000207.1, read as the reverse complement.
CCCGAAATTCGATACGACAATCGGGAAAATCCGCCGATCCTCTCGCGATTCGAGCAGAGATTGCAGGAGATTGCGGTTGTAACTCCACGGGATCGTGACCCCGTGTTCATCGATATCGTGGCCCTTGCGCGGCATCATTTGCATGGGAATCGGTAGGATACCTAGCTTCGTGACTCGCGAAACCAGGTCGAGGTTTTGGAAGCGATCGAGAATATTGTACGGTTTGCCCAATACGGTGAAAGCCACTCCGAAGTCTTTGGATAGCACCTCTCTCCCGCGTTCCCGCAGCTTGTGTTCGAACTCCGCCTGTGCTTTCCAGGCGTCGTCCAGGGCCCGCGATATCGCCGCTTCGCTCAGGTTGTATGCAGAGAACTTCTGGACCAGCTCACGCACGGTCCTCTGTCGTGGCGAAGCCAGGAAGATCGCTGGGACCAACATGCGCTGGGCGGCGAAAGCCGAGACCATGTACCCAACCGATTCCTCGAATGGGCAGAGGTGTCGCTTCGCATCGGTGCAGTCGCGCAGATCCATGATCGAAGGCAGGAAGACGAAGTCGATATCTTCGCGTTGCACGAGCGAGGCGACGTGGCCATAAGCGAGCTTGATTGGCAAACAGGTTTCCGCTGTCAGTCGGGCGAGACCCTCTTCCAAAATCGCCGGTGTGGATTCACCAGAGACCACAACACGGAAACCGAGCGATCTCAGCAGCTTCGCCCAAAAAGGAAGCTGATCGTACATCACCGATGCGCGGGGAACCCCGGCCGTTCCCAGTACGGCGTCGCCGCCGGCGTAGCTGAGCAGAAGCTCCTCGACCTCCGAGAAAAGATCGGGCGGGCGGTTTTCGGAGCGCCCTGAGTGCCCGGTCGTGAAACGCTCGCAGGTGTCGCCGAAATAGGTGGTTCGATCGGCCGACCGAATCCGCGACACCTGGCAGATATTCGAGCACGATTTGCACTCGAAGGACCTGATGTCGACCTCATTGATCGCCTCGAGACCGCGGAAGGCGCTGCGGTCGGCCTTCATCTCATCTCTGGCGGCGAAGGCGGCGCCGATCGCTCCGGAGATGCGATTGAAGGGGTGGACGGCAACCGGTCGCCCAAGCAGCTCCTCGAATGCCGCCACGACCGCTTTGTTCGATGCGACGCCACCCTGAAACACGACATTCGAGCCGATGGTCTTGCCGGCGACCACCCTTTCCAAGTAGTTCTTCGCAACGCTGTAGGCGAGACCCGAGGCGATGTCGGGAATTGGTGTGTGCCTTTGCCGCTCATTGACGACCTCCGTGTCCATGAACACGGTGCACTGGCTTCCCAGATCGGCGGGCGAGTCTGAGTGAAGAGCGTGGCCGGCGAACTCGTCTCGAATCGACACACCGAGGGCTTCACTCTGCTCCTCGAGGAACGAGCCCGTGCCGGCGGCGCAGATCTTGTTCATGACGAAATCGTCGATGCGGCCGCCACGCACCGCCACGTACTTGGAGTCTTGCCCTCCGATCTCCAGAATCGTGTCCACCTCGGGCAGAACATGCTTGGCGCCTGACAGTTGGCAGGTGATCTCGTTCTTGACCACGTCGGCGCCGAGAAGGTCGCCCGCCAGGTATCTCCCACTGCCGGTGGTGCCGACTCCCAGCACATCCAGGCGGTTGCCCACGCGCGCCCGCAAGATCGAGAGTCCTCGACGCATGGCTGCCACCGGATCGCCCCGTGTGGCCAGGTAGATCCCATCCAAGACCTCTCCCTGCCGGGACAAGAGGCAGAAGTTGGTGGAAACCGACCCGATGTCGACACCGAGATAAGCGGTGATCGCGCCCTCGGTCGGGGCAATCGGCTCCGCCGCGGTCTCTGTGGCGGAGCTTCGGAGCGGCGCGAGGACGCGTGCGGATGCTCTAGCGGCGCGATCGGAGTGCGAGATCAGGTGCTCGACCGCCGCGGCGGCTGTCGGGGGGGCCGCTTGCTCGTGCGCGGCCAAGGCGACTCCGTGCGCGGCGCTGAACAGAGGGTGATCCACCTGCATGAGATCGCTCTCGGAGAGCTCGAACACCTCTCGGAATGCTCGAACCAGCCCTGGATTCAGGGCTCCGCCTCCGAGGAACACAATCGGTGTCACGAGCTCGGTCCCCCGCAACAGTGTTGCGCGGAAGTTCCGGGCGAGGGCCAGACACAATCCATAGGCGACCTCCGCGACGGGAGTGCCTTTCTGTTGCTGGTGAATCATGTCCGACTTCGCGAAGACCGCGCACCGGCCGGCGATGCTGGCTGCTCGGGGCGCACTGGCCGCGAGATGGGAGAGCTCCTCGATGTCGATACCGAGCCGACCGGCCTGCTGCTCCAGGAACGCACCCGATCCCGCAGCGCACTGGTCGTTCAAGGAGAACGACTCGAGGGCTCCTCTCTCGCCGAGGCGGATCCACTTCGACCGGTGTCCCCCGACCTCGATCAATCCACGGGCCTCAGGGAACTCCGCCGCGATCGCCCTGGCCGTGGAGACCACGTCGGTCTCGATCAGGGCGGGGTCGAAACCGCCGAATAGAGCCTTTCCACCCCCGGTGAT
>CAZFNT010000206.1:0-7035 GCA_964520315.1 uncultured Gemmatimonadota bacterium | reverse complement strand
CCGCGGGCGCTTTGGGGGCGATGGTCTCACTACTGGGGTTCGCGAGATCGGTGCCGCCGATCTGCTCCGCGAACCCCCGAGTGCCGGTTCCAGCCAAGATCAAGAAGAGAAGAAGTGCTCGAATCGCCATGGGGATCCTCCGCCGACATCGAGTCAACGCCGCCGCTGAGGAGCATAGCCTGAGCTGAGGCCCACTGCGTTCTCGGTTATCAAGGGCGTGACTTCACACCCATCGAGGGTTATATAGAGGGCTATACTGAACACCCGTCTCCAAGATCTGAACGAAAAAGGGCTGCAGCATGCCGTTCGCCGTTACAACTCTTGTACCGCTCATTCTGGCCTCGACGGTCTCGGCTGAACCGCCGGCCGCCTTGACGGGCAGCATCTTCCTCAACGAAGCCATGGCCGACAATGTCACTACCATTGCTGACGAATTCGGCCAGTTCGACGATTTCGTGGAGATCTACAACTCCAGCGTGGGCTCGATCTCTCTCGACGGTTACGGACTGACCGACGACATCCTCGATCCCTACAAATGGATCCTACCGGCCACCGCGACCGTCCCGGCTGGCGGGTATCTGCTTCTTTGGGCCGACGGCGACACTCTTCAGGGGCTCTTGCACGGGCCCTTCGGCCTCAGCAGCAATGGGGAGAGTCTGACTCTCACCGACGATCTCGGATTCGTGGTCGATGTCCTGAGCTTCACCGATCAGGCACCAGACGTTTCCTGGGGACGGCGCACCGACGGCGCTCCCCAGACCGGCTTCCTCGTCCCGACACCGGAGGGCCCGAATCCGGACAACGCCCCACCGATCGTGTGGGACACCGACGCCCCCTCGCCCTTCCCTTCACCCGGCCAGGCCATCGAGGTGACCGCCGAGGTACAAGAGGACGACGGCGACTCGGTAACGGTCACGCTCTACTACAAGGACGGTCCCGGCTTCACGGCGGTCCCGATGACTCTCGACAGCCTTCTCTACAGCGGATCGGTTCCGGAACATCCGTACGGCGAAACCGTCTCTTACTATGTCGAGGCCGTGGACGAGCACGGCGGAAGCACTATTCGCCCGCCCGACGCACCGGGCGCCACGCGAGATCACCAGGTCTTCGTCGGCATCACCGCTGTCCGCATAAACGAGTTCATGGCCGACAACGCCACCACTATTCAAGACGAGGAGCTGAAGTTCGAGGATTGGATCGAACTCGTCAATTTGGCTGACTTCGACGTCGATCTATCCGGTTTCTATCTCACCGACGACGCCGCGGATACGAAGAAGTGGCGCTTCCCGGAGGGAACGGTGATCGACTCGAGCGGCTATCTGCTGATCTGGGCCGACAACGACGATGGCGATCCCGGCCTGCACACAAGCTTCAAGCTCTCCGCGCTGGGTGAACACATCGGATTTCATGCTCCGGGCTACATGGCGAACGTCGTGTTAGACGAACACGATTTCGGTCCCCAGACCACGGACATTTCGGAAGGACGAGATATCGACGGTGCCGGTACGATCGCTACGTTGGCATCGGCCACGCCGAACACCCACAACGGCGGCGGAGGCTGGGTGGCCGTGGGAGTCGCGGATCTTCCCCCCGTCACGGTGGCTCCCGGCGGCAACTTCGACTTCCACGGCGCCATCCTCAACAGGAACACGACAGCCCAGTCGAGAAACGCGTGGACAGCCGCCCTTCTACCTCTGGGCGGAGAGATGTCTCCAGTTCTCGGTCCGCTTTCGGTGCCGCTAGGTGGCCTGGGAGTGGCGGGGACTGGACACAATCAGAGTGTGCCGGCGGGTGCGGCGACCGGAAGCTACACATACGAAGTGCGGGTGGGCTCATTCCCGACCGAGGAATCGGCCGGCGGGTTCGCGGTCGAGGTCCAGTAGGGGTCTCAGCGAGGCGAGTAGATATTGGGTGCGCCGGGTGCCGGCGCATCCAAGGTCACCCAAGTTGTCTGACCGTCGGGGTAGCGACCGATCGAGACATCGGATGTCTGAGGCCCGAAGCCCCAGCGGTCGATCAAGTACGAGGCACCAAAGACCAGCGCGACCTCCTCTCCGCCACCGCCGAGCTTGAACGACGCGTGATAGGAGCCCTGTGCGAGATCGTTGTCGCACCAGATGATGAGCGTGGCGCCTGGGCCGAGAGTCGTAGTAGGAATGGCCCATCTCTGTGGAGCCGCATCGAAATTGTCGGTCAGGTAGAGTCCGTCCAGAATCATCTCTTGGCTCGTCGGATTGAGGATCTCGACCCAGTCGTCGTACTCCCCTGCCTCATCCGCCAAAGTCGTGTCGTTGATCGCCATCAGCTCGTTGATCACCGGGACATCGGCCGGGGGACCGTCGAGGAAGACCTCTCGCGAGATCGACGCCCATTCGTCGTCGCCATTGACCACAAAACGCTGGTCGAGCCGGTAGCCGTACGGGTCGCCAAGCCCGGGGGGCACGACAGTGTTCAGCACGCGGGAGATGATCCGCCCCGGCGGGAGCACAAATGATCGCGTGTAGAGAACGGAATCCAAATGGTGGATTCCGTCCCAAGTTCTCAGCTCCAGAACTACGTCGCCTCGAACGAGATCGGGGCCTGTGTTGGTGATCCCGACGGTCACCGAGATCGGGTCCCCTTCGGCCACCACCTGGTCGCTCACTTCCAGGTCGAGCTGAATCGGCTGGGTCCACAGATTCGTTGTTCCAGGAGTCCGTCCATCGAGTTGACGCCAGCGGAGCGAGCTGTCGGGGTACCGCCCGTAGCTACGAATTCCGCTCAGCTGGGTAGGAAGCGTCACCGAATCGACGATCGCCCCCTGGGGCGCACCGACATCTCGCCCCAAACCGACCCAGCTTCCGGCCACGATCGGCGAGGGGAGCATGTAGTAGGCAAGCCCATGGGCGGCGATAGTGTCGGCGGGCAGTGACCAACGCAAGGGATCTCCGGGATCGTCGGAGATGGCGAAATCCACGAAGGCGAATGGGCGGTAGGCGAGATTCCTCACCTCGATAGCCACCACCGTATCTCGGGCGCCGGGGATCAGCTCCGAGATCTGAACCATGACGTGTTCGGGAGGCTCGACGAGCGGGAGCTGGAGATCAATTTCGGCTCTTCGTCCATCGATGAATGTCTCGATGTCGGCCAGGTCGGCCTCGTACGGCCCAGCGAACTCCAAGCTGCGCTTGTGTACGTCGCGAATCATATCGACTCGCGTCTCAGCAACGCGGGTAGCGAATGTCGCGGCAATCGTGTCAGCTTCCAGATGGTTGTTCAGGTAGGAGCGAAGTGTCTCGGTGTAGCGGCGGGTGAGAGAGGGCACGCCCACGACGCGGTTCCAAAGTCGATTCCATTCGCCGTCCCATTCCGGATACTGCTCGGTGCCAAAAACGATCGGTAGGGCGAGCGACTGCGCAGACCAGCTCTCTCCGACATCCCATGCCACCCATTTCCAGGGAGAGCTTGGACCATCTCTGTACAGATAGTAGTCGTCCGAAGCCCAATCCCGATTGGCGCTCACGATCTGATGACAGACAACGCCAAGGAACTGCTCGATATCGACCCGTTCTTCGAGCCAAGGCAGTATATCGGGATCGGGAATCCTCTCGAGCCCTTCGGCGAGCTCCACGATGTCGGCCCGGTCCCAGTCGTCGGCCAGCTTCGGGGAGTAGAGATCGCGATACTCCTCGATTCCGCCCAGTGGCTCCAACGATGCGTCGGCGCGATAGAGTCTGCCGGTCGGGCTCCAGCCCTGGCGCGCGACGAAGGCATCGTCCACCCGCTCCATATCGATGTGGACACCGCGATACTCGCCGTTGACCTCGAGCCGGATCGGGAAAGCGAGCGTGTGCGCGAGGTCGGTTCGTCCCATCAGATCGACCGAAAGCAGCTCACGCTGGACGGTTGGATCATCCCAGTTCGATCGGATGACGAGATCGCTGGAGCCGTGCAGAATGAATCCCTCGAGATCGATGCTCCAAGACTTCTTCGGGTACCAGCGCGAGGATTTCCCTCGGTAGGAGAGAGTGACCGGATCGATCAAGATACCGTCGGCGACCAGGAACCCCAGCACGTCGATATCGGCCGTGGGGCTCTCGTTCAGAAGCGTCAGATCGAGAGGATCGAGGGTGATCCCGTAGAGTGGCAACACCGAATCGGATCGATCGCGCGGCCCCGCCGAGAGAGAGAGAGTCGCGTCGGATTGGTTGCCGTACAGATCGAAGGCCACGACCGCGTAATGGGTCGTCGTATCGGTCGGAACGACGCACGTGGCGATCCGTCGAGTGTCGTGAATGGTCCGCCAGCCGCCGGCCACACGCTGGAGGACCCGGTAGCCCTCCAGATCGGTCTCTTCACCTCGAGTCCAACGCAGCAATACTCCGCCGTATGTGTCGAGTGCCACAAGGGAATCGGGAGCCACTGGCGGGCTCGAGTCGAGGAGATCGGCCGGGCGCAAACCGATGGCGCCAATATCGTGGTCGTCGCTCTGACTGGCCAGCTCGATGTCGCAGGTTCCGTCTGCGACCGTCACGAGCGATCGAATGTCCACCGGTCTCCCTTTGCTCGACTCGGCGATGTAGTCGAATGCCGCGATGACCGTGTCCGACTCGGCGAGCACGCTCAGCGGAGCGATCCCAGCTCCGTCTCGCAGATAGGTGGCGATGTGAATGGTGAGCTCGTAGTCGCCGTTCGGCACCTCGAAGACGTAACCCGAAGCGCCGGCGCGCTGCTCCGTGTAGAGCGCTAGCTCATCCTGCGGGCGACCGTCTTCCAGCACGTCGAAGAGTCCCTCCCCCGTGAATCCACCGATCGCGCCGTAGCCGTTTCCCCCGGTGTAGAGCTGGTCCGCTCCATAGACCGAGCCGTCGGAGAGGACGAGATCCACGGGCGATCCGCACGCCACGGCGGCGACGGTCTGGCTCAGACAAGGTTGGGAAAACGCCGATGCAGCAAGAAGGGTGATAGCGATGCCACCGATATTCTTCATGTTGCCTTTCAACTTCATTGGAGCCAGCCATCCGCACCCGGTCCACCGAACGCTCCCATATCGGCCCGAGGGCCATTCGGATACCACATGGGCCAATCGATCCCGTCCTCTTCCAGAGGATCGCCCGCGTCGATACACGGCGATGCTGGTGCCAGCAGGTGATCCATGCCGCCATAGGGCACGAAAAGCGGATCGGTGTCGATATTCCCCTCGCCAGTCCAGCCACTCTCGATGTCGGAGTAGGTGAGCGCGGTAGTCGAGAGACTGTCGAGATAGACGCTGGCGGTATCGGAGTCGAAAATGATCGTGTTGATCACGGTTCCGCGCCCTCCTCCACCGCCGGGGTCCTTCTCGTACGCCCTCAGTCCGAACGAATTCGATACAAAGGTGTTGTTGCTGACGATCGGATCCGCACCATTCTTGATGGCCAAAGCCGTGTGGCTTCCGACGACGATGTTGTTCTCGATTAGCGCAGAGGTCCGTTGCACCGAGAATCCCTTGTCCCGTGTATTCTCGATCACGTTGTATCGGCAAGTAGTAAAGGAAGTGCGGGGACCGCCAAGGTCGATCGCGTCATCTTCGCAGTCGTAGAACTCGCTGCGAACAATCTCGCAGCTGTCGGGACTGTCGAAGTCGATTGCATCGAGTTGGCGAATGAAAGTGCAATCTTCTACCAATGCTCGCGCGTATTTCACATTGAGCCCATCACCGCCCGTGTTGTCGCTGAATGTGCAGGAAGTGAGCGTTACATCGGCGAAATACGACACGAAGGCGCCGCTCGCTCCCAGGCTGTCCGCGAAGAGCTTGCTGCTTCCGTGCTCGAAGGTGCAGTGTCGCAAAATCGATCCGCCGGCTGTTCTTCCCGCAACCGCGACACTGCCCCAGACCGAGTCAGGAGCAAGCCACGTGAAGATCACCGGCTCCGCCTCGGTGCCGAACGCCAAGAGGGGGCCACGGGATAGGATCCCCACGCCGGGACCGAGCGCTAAAGTCGCGCCGGCGCGGATCAAGACGGTCGTAGTGCTGTCGATCTCCACATCCGAGAACAGCTCGTGGCGCCCAGGTGGAACCACCAGCGTGTCGGCACGCATGATCACCCGCGAGGCGAGGCGCTCCAGTGCAAGCTCAACGCTGCCACCGGATTGGGCGATCGCCCACGGAGAGCACGCTGCGATCGCGGCAGTCGTACAGAGGAGATATCTGCTGGTCATCGGTGGCGGCGCTCCCATCGCGAGTGACAAAGTGGCGGAGGTTTCTCTGCTGCTGCTCGATCCTAACCCCATCCGCGCCGCCCTCGCGCGGAGGATGCATATTGCCGATAGGTCGTTTATGGCGAATTGGATACGCGGCTATGGATCGGGCGTGGCGCACCGAGATCCACCCACGATCACACGAGGCCCCACGAAGCGAGGGTGGATTGCTTGCGCGCTCCTCACAGCCACGGCCACCGCGGAAAGCACCATCGCGTTCAATTGCGGAAGCGGAGAGGGGATTCTGGCCAACGACGGCGTCTACTACGCACCCGACCAGCCCTACGCGCCGGGATCGGGAGGGGGCTATGTCGGCGGAGACTCCCTGTCTTGGACGGGAACCGGCCTGCACCACGACTGGGGGGATTGGAGAGACCAACGGCTCTACATGACCTTGAGGGGCGGCGATCACAGCTACCTCTTCGAGACGACGCCGGGGCTCTACGAGATAACCCTGCGTTGGGTCGATGCCGAGTCGAACGGACCGGGTGGCAGAATTGTAGAGGTTCGCCTGGACGGCAACGTGATCGTTTCCGGCCTGGACGTGAACGTGAATGTGGGCAAGAGCCGCAGCCTGGACATCCGCAGCGTGGTCACGGTTGCGGATACGACGTCTATGGTCGAAATCACGGGTCTGCAAGGCCGTTCCACACTCGCCGCCATCGCCCTGACTCCCTTCGATTCCACCTCCGTCCTCCCAGCTCCCATTGCCCTCGACGCCCGCCCCACTTATGGAGGCGCACTCCTGACCTGGTCCACATCGGTCGAGGAGCATCTCGCCGCTCGCGGAGACGCCGGGGAAGTATCGGTTACAGT
>CAZFNT010000205.1:0-7062 GCA_964520315.1 uncultured Gemmatimonadota bacterium | reverse complement strand
TTAGGTAATCATGGTCCGTTCGCAAGCCATGGCCCGCCTCGTTATCGAGAATCGACCAGATCTGCCCCGATTCCATGAGCAATCCGTGCTCGTGTTTCGCGTAGAGGCTGCATTGCGACTCCACGCCGGCGCTCTTCTTGAGCTCGCAACCGATGCACACCACCTCCGCTTCGAACACCCGTTGCTCGTGCGACGAGTCCCCGGCCGCGAGCGACGCGGCGAGCGCTAGTGGGGCGGATAAGGCGAGAATCGGGTGGGCCATCTCTGGTCTCCTAGTCGAATGCTCCAGCGAAAACAAAGCTAGGCCAGCGTCGATGAACGGTCAACGAGAGCCGAAATCGCCGTGAACCACGAGAACCGACGATTCGGCTCCGTGGTTCCTCGTGCGCTCGGGGTTCGAAGGATCCACGAGCCACAGCGTGCCGTCCACGACGAAACGGTAGGTATAGCGCCCCGCGGGGAGCACGACAATCCGTTCCCACACACCGTCTCCGTCGGAATCGCTCAAAGCGCCCCGGCGCGGGTCAAGCCAGGCGCCGCTCTCGGCGAGCCCCCCCCGCGCGTTCCCTTCCCAGCTCCCGACCACCTGGACCCGATGCGCCGAGGGCATTCGCAAAGTGAAGAGCACGCCTTGATCGTTCTGCTCCGGCGCTCCGCGGGCAGGTGCCGGCACGGGAGCGCATCCTACGGCGAGCCCGAGTATCGCCGCGGCGCCGCTCACGAATCGGAGGCGGCTCATCTGGCACCTTCCAGGATCGATCTGCGAGGTTCCCCAAAACGATAAATGAGCTCCAGCCCAAGTCTCATCCGCCTGGCCAGGGCGCGGTCCGCGTCGCGAATGCTGCGCGAGAAGGAGCGATCGTCGAGCGCTACCAATGAGTGATAGCCGGATTGGGCGACGAGGAAGTCCTCTCGGCCGCGCTCTATCTGTTCGCGTGTCAACGGATCGTCGGTGAGGGGATCGACACCGAAACCCGCCGTGAGAAGCAGCTCGCTCCGCGGCCGGTAACCCAGCTCGGCGAAGGGCGCGAAGGTGCGGCTGTCGAGCGCCAAGGAGGGCTGGTCTCGGGCCACAACGAGAAGATCCGCGCGCGCGAAGAACTCGTCTCCGAGATCTCTCTCCAGGATACCGCGCACAGTTGCCAGGAGTGGGGCTCGAACGCCGTCGAACCACCCCTCGATCTCGATCCGACACATCCACCGCGCGCTCGCGATGCGCGGTTCGACTTCCGTCGCCGGGAAGCTCGCGCTCACCGCCAGATCGCTCAGATCGGCTAGACCGAGCAGAGGCAGCTCCCACCAAGGAGCCCGCCCCACACCGGAGGCCATCCCACGCCATACCCAATCGGTCAGAAACGGATCGGTGGCTCTGTCGATGCCGCCAGTGTGCCTGTGCGCGACCCCAAGCACGACATCCCAATTCGAACGAGACATGGCAAGGCGCAAACCGACCCGGTCGGCCCGATGTGCCGCTTCGCCCACCGGATCGATCAACTCTCCTTCCCATTCGATCCGCCCTTCCCGGAGCCCGGCAAGCGAACCCGGTCCGCCGGGAAAAATCCAGCCCAAGCCGGCTGTCCAGCGACGGCTGACCGAAATGGGTGCGGCCGGTCCGTCATCGGAGACATCCTCGCCCACATCCGCGATCCATCTCGCCTCCGGGCGCCACTCCAACGCACCGCTCGTCCAGGCCACTTCGCCGACGAAACCACCGTCCTCCGTGCGCGGCAGGGCAACCGCCAGACGCCACCCGACCGCCAAGGTGCGCTCTTCTTGCAGAGAATCTACCCCCGCGGGACGTTCATTCCACTGCTGATCTCCCGACACGAAGCGCCTCGATCGATCGGTCTCTCGCGCGCCCGACCACGAGAGCCGAAGCGGTCCGATAGGTCCGGACAACGCAGCCGCGCCCAGTCGGGCCGCCGCGCCGAGATGCCCCCCGTCGCCCTCGAGCTGCAAGAGCGTCGCCCTCAGATCCCCGAAGAGCAGCCGGCCTGAGGCGCCTTGCGCTTCGAGTCCCAGGGGATGCCCGTACCTGCCCATGGTCGCCACCAAGGGAATCGGCGCTCCGCCGGAGGGTGCGGCTGGGAAGTTGCGAAAGAGCCTGATCCGCGCTCGGCTCATCCGAACCGAAGCACGCACCTGAAGCAACTGGACATCGGCGTTCTCAGTATCGCCCCGTGCCCTCGCCCCGAAGAGCAAGTCGGTTCGCCCGTAGCCCCGCATCTTCGCCGCCACGGGAAGGTCGAGGGTGTGGAGACCCTCCACCGGGCGAATGTCGGTCTCGATGACGTCCTGAGTCGTCAATACGCGGTATCTAATACCCAAGCGAAGGGGACCGAGCGCGGGCGGTGGCGCGGCGTTGAGCGTCGGCTCCACGGCCGGAGGCGGACCCGTGGCCGGCACGCTCCCTTCGAGCACGCTCGCCAGCCCGCCGTCGGCGGCGACATCGATCGATCGATTCGCCGGGTCGATCGACGGAAGGCCGTCGACGACAAAACGGTACAGGTGTCTCCCTCGGGGCACGGCCAAGCGCACCGTCCATGAGCGCTCGGCCTCGCTACGAGCCAGAGGATGCGCGACCCATCCGTCCCACGATCCGGAGATCGCCGCATCGATCGCCGATGCGTTCTCCAATTCAAAGCGGACGGTGTCCGCATGAACCCGCTCGAATCCGCCGCTCCGCGAAACCGCGGCGTCGAGCAGCTCGGCCGCCTCGGCCACAACGGGCGGCTCAGCGAATACGGGCTCGCGCGCCGGCAACCCAATCGCCATCACGGCGGCAACCTCGCGGATCAATCGAACGCTCCTCTCAATACAACCCGGGCGCGCTGCTCGGGCACCGCCGGATCGAAGAGGGACGCATCTTCCGTCAGGGTTCCCATATCACCGACCTGAAACATGCCGATCTGCAGCTCCACCTGCAGCTGGGGATGGGGAGTCGCCTGGAGCATAGCGAGGTGGGCGGTGCGAGCACGCGAGTCGCCACGGATTCCCCCCACAACTCGCCCGATCGCGGTCACACCCGTGGTCAGCCGGGCGCCCCACTCCGTCCCCAAGACGGTGGAATCGTCGACCCACGCCCGCCGAATTTGCGCCCGAGCCCACACTGATTCAAGCACCCCCCGCAGCTCGATCAGAAGATCGTGCTGAACGACCGGACTATCGAAGGTGCGTACCCTGCGCCCTCCCGGTACCGCCAAGACCCGCTCCGAATCTCGACCCGTCGTGCCGCGGACTCGACAATCCACTCCGGGAACGATCGCTTGCTCCACTTCCACTTCGAGCAGATGATCGGCCCGCGGTGCCCAAGGCCGGTGCCCCCATGGCGACGCACGCTCGGCCAGAAGTCTCGACGGGATTCCCCACGGAAGGGCGCGGATCTCGACGGCGATTCTCTCCCGCCCCCGCCTCTGGCTCTGCGCCGGAGCGCTCCAGTTCGGCGCGACCCAGGAGAGGCTGGGCAGAAGCTCGACGACGCCGAGCACCCCTGCATCGAGCCGAAAGGCCCTGACTTCGAAGGCATAGGCCCACCCTCCCCGCGAGGACAGCCCCAGCTCGCCCTTCCAGATCGGACCGGTCGTGCTCGGCCGCCAGGCGAGGGTCGATACGGCCACTTCGTGAGCGGGAATCGAATCGCCGGCCGATGACTGCTCCAGTCTCAACGCCGATACACGATGAGTCAGCCGCCCAATCCGATGGCTCAACCAGAAGGACAGCAACGATCGGCTCTCGACACCCGGTGTCGAGGCAAGCTGGATCGCCCATGCGGTGCGGGCGCGCGGGATCGCGGGGGAGAGGAAACGCAGGCCACGCAGACCGGCCCACTCTTCCGAAAGATCGATCAAGGCGAGCTGATCTTGAGGAATCGACGCACGATTCTCTCCGTAGAAGACCAGGCCTCCGATCCCACGAACCGGAAACGCCCACGAAAGATGCCCTGATTCCACCCGCAGATGCAGGGCATCGGAATGGAGTGGAATGCGAGCCGTGACCGACGCCCTCCACTCTTCGCCTTGCTCCGCCAGCGTCAGATCGAGGCGCTCGCGCGCCGCCTCTGTCCCGGCCGCACTCAGCTCCCGGCGAAGCTCGAATGCCACAACCGTGGAATCGGTCGCGACGTCGCCATGGCTCTCCTGGTGGAGTACCAGCAAGAGTCCGGCAGCGGCCCACGCGTTCCTCATTGCGCGCCCCCTCTCACCCCGGCCATCCAGGTCAATCCCGAACGACGATCCGCCACGGCCGCGAGATCGACCGCACAAGCGCCCCAGCGTGCCCCGACGCCCCAGGTCAGGCAGTGGCGTCTCGAGCCGATGCGCAGTCGAACCGGCTCGCCCAACTCGATCTGGGCGCCAAAGCGCGCTTCGTCGGGCGCATCAGGCAGGAACTCCCGCTCGGCGATCAGCTCGAGCCCGGCGGCCCAGCGATGCGCGACTCCCGCGGTGAGCGTCGGAGTCGTCCCGGGCTCCTCGGCGGATGCGGTCACGACCGCGCCGATCCCCACCATCGGCACCGGTTCGATCTGCAGGGCCAAGTCGGCGATCCACTCCTCATCCCGCCTGCGCAGGGCGCCACCAAGGGCGATGTGCCCGCCGTGGGATCGTCGCATCGGCAAAGCGGCGACCGCCACGCCCCAGTCCTCCAATCGGGAACCAGCGAAGTCGGTCGGCTCGCGCACAAACGCGCCGATTCCAACGCTTCCACCGCGTACAGCGACGCCGATTCTCGTCGCCCCCTGCTCATCGCTTCCGCGCTCGAACCACGCGAGCGATCCCTCCCACGCACCACCCAGCGCGATCCCGGCGGGATTCGCTTCGATGGCTTCGACGCCTCGAGCGGTCGGCGCGGTCGCGTCCGCCAATCCGCCGGCTGTCGGTGTATCAGGCTGTCCCGTGAATCCCGCGGCCGGCGCGCACATGACCGACAAGACCGAGAGCACGGTGTTCCGCCTGCGGTGGCTCATGACCAGAGCTTAGCGCGTACCTTTTCCGTGATTCGAGTCGAAGCGATTGACACCGGTATCGGGCGTTCTTAGGCTGCCCGTCGTGGCCCCACGAATCTCGCTCCTGCTCGCCCTGTGCACGATGCTGAGCGCATCCGCGGCGCCGGTAGAGAGCCCATCCGATGAAGAGGAGGAGCGGTCGCCGCACCTCATTCGTGCGTGGTCCGATCCGGGCGGTTGGCATCTGCGGTGGAGCACGACGGAGAAGCGGGCGGTTTTCGACGGAGACCTGATCTTGCGCGGCCCGGGGCGCTTGGCGTCGATCCGACCGATCGGTGCCGATTCAACGCGCATGCGGATCGAAGGAGCCCCTCGCCGGGTGCGCTTTCGTGCCCGCTACACCGGCCTTCCCCAGGGGATCGACATCGGAGGCACTGGTGAGGCGATTAGCCTTCGCATCACCGTCAACGGGCTCGAAGACCGCGAGGCCGTCTATCTCGGGCGCGAAGGGGAACGCCATCCTCCCGGCTTCCCTTTCCTGATCTCCGCCCCACGCTCATCGCGGCGCACGGCCACCGAAGAAGCGGATTCCCCCTTCGCTGAAGACTCGACCGGCACTGGCAAGACCTGGCTGGGTCTACCATTGCCCGAGGAAACCACTCCTCGGACCGTCTCGATCGACGATGCGTGGTCCGCCAAGACTCCCGAATGGGACGAAACCGGTGCCCTCTTATGGCTCGACGAGCTTGGTTGGCACCTGCGCTGGCCCAAGACCCGAAGGGCGAGCGGGTTCATAATCGCGGGAGAAGGCGGAGTGACCACTTCGGGCGGGAGCGTCGACACGCTCTTTATACGAGGGACGACACCACCGCTTCAGTTTCGCGTCCCAAAGCCGCCCCTCACCGCGATGATCCGGCTAGACGGCAATCGGGTGAACCTCCGCGTCGGAGAGGCGATGCGCTTCCCGAAGGTGCCGCGGCTGATCGTCGAAAAGTAACGCGCCGAGCCGATTCAGAAGGGAAGGTCTTCGTCCGACCCGGGACCGCCCCATTCATCGGCAAAAGGCTCGTCGGCCGGCTTCGAAGATGAGTTGCCCGTGGCTGCTCGCGGTTGGGCCTCACTTCCGCCGTGCGCGGGAGGCTTTTCGGCGGCGGGTTTCGCAGACGGCTCCCAGCCTTCGCGCTCGGCGGGTGCGCCTCGGTCGTTCTCTTGGCGATCTTCCCGAGCCGGCTTCTCTCGACTATCGTTCCACCCGCCGCCGCGGCTGTCGTCGCCGCGCGCGCCGGCGATGAAGCGGAAGTCCCTGGCCACGATCTCGGTGGCCCACCGTCGATTGCCGTCGCGATCTTGATACTCGCGGGTCTGGATGCGCCCCTCGACGAAGAGAGGATGCCCCTTGCGGCAATAACGATCGATCGTCTCCGCCTGGCGGCCCCAGAACACGATGCGATGGAACTCGGAGCGCTCCTGAAGCGTGCCTTCGCGGTCTTTGAACTTCTCGTTGGTGGCGAGGCGAATGTTGACGACAGTGGTTCCCTGGGGCGTTGTTCTGCGCTCGGGATCCGCGGCGAGATTGCCCAGTAGGATGACTTTGTTGACCACGGTTCGGAACTCCGTTCTTGTCTTTTGGGTTCTGATCAAGATGCTACAGAGGCCCTCGGTCTGAGTCCAGACTATCGACCCCGGGTAAGCGATAGCACCTCGAAGAGGAGCTCTTCGGCGGCTCGTGCCGACTCGTTCGCGCGCTTCGGCTCTCCGGCCGCCGCGGCGCTTTCGGCTTCCCGCCGGTGGCTCTCCGCGCGAGCGATCAGCCCGCTGGCGCGCGAATCGGACGGGAGTCCGGCGACACGCTCTCGGGCAACCACGAGCAGCTCCTCGACCCTCGAGAGTTGCGAAGATGCATCGATCGCCCCGGACTCCTCGATGAGGCGCAACAAGAGCCGAGTGCCATCGACGATCTCGCGGTGGGCGCGGCGCGGTTGCCCTGCCTCGACCCACCGTTGCGCGCGCGAGTGGTGCTGCACGGCTCGGCCATGAAGCTCGCGGTGGCGAGGCGAGCGACTTGCGTGGGGCGTGGCCTGCGTCAAGAGTCGATCGAAGCGGGTGAACTCCTTTTCGAG
>CAZFNT010000204.1:3407-7074 GCA_964520315.1 uncultured Gemmatimonadota bacterium | reverse complement strand
CACGATGAACTCGATCGCGGAATTGCTGAAAGGCGAAAACCCGGTCTGAATGGCCTGTTCGCCAGGACGAATCGCGGACCTGCTCGAAATTCCCAATCACCTCGGGGCCGATCCCGTCCAACAAGACGAGATTGTGGCGCGTGTGATCTCGCATCCACCACTCCCGGTCGGGTTGCCCGTGGACGTGCCGGTAGCTGCGCCGGTCGCCCGGATCGATCAACCAGGTAGCTCGATCCCTCTTTGTACGGCCCATCCTCGGCGACCACCGAAGCGATGCTCTTCCCGCGAGCGTAGCCAGTGAGGCCGTGTGTGTCCCAAAGATCCTGCAACACAAAATCCAGTCAATCGCGGGAGCGGCCAAACTGGGGGGATTCGAAGCTGGGCATGGCGAGCGCCAACAACCCGAGGCCCCCGAGCGGGCGCATGCGGGCATTGACTGTATTGCCCCGGCATTGGCCCGTGTCGGCCTCGAGTGTTGCATGGACATGCCGTTCGCCACCTGCCACACGAGGCCGCCCCCAGGGTTGACGGCCACCATCCATCCGGCCGGCTCGGCCGCGACGAGAAGATCGGCGAGGGTCGCGCCGGCGCGCACCACGCCCGTGGAGGGCGAGTTGGATCCGCGTCCGCATGCACGCCGGTCTATGTTGGCCAGACTCCCATCCCAACCAAGACCTGGCGGCGTCGAGCTGCGACGACCGCGATCGTTTCAAGTGAGAGTTTCCGCGCTTGATCCTGAGCATCGTAGGGCTCTCTGAGGTTCCGGGTTACGATCGCGATAACAGCAAACTGTGTCCCTCCCTTTCGCCGGTGCCCGCGAGCCCGGGCGCACCGACCCCAACCTTGCCGAAGGACCCCCGCGTGCAACGAAGAGTCCCCATCGCCCTCGCCGCCCTGCTCGGTCTCTCCGCCTGTGATGAGGCGCCGCCGCGAACGCCACAGCCGACCGAGCACGCGCTCGACGCCGATGCGGAGCGTCGAAACAAGTCCCTGCGCAAGCAACACTTCGAGCGAATGCACCGCGCCGCTCCCGGGGTTGACTGGCGAAGAATCGAAAAGTCGAACGGATTGGCGGCGATGGCCCGGCGGCGTGCCGCCCTCGACCACACGGAGCATCGGCGCTCACCGAGTCGCTGGCGGGAGCTGGGGAGCCGGAACCAGGCGGGGCGCATGCACTCCCTCCGCTGGTCGACCGACGGGAGCACCCTCTACTCCGGCGCAGACCGGGGCGGAATCTGGCGGGGCACGATGGAGGGCGGGGCTTGGACGCCCCTCAGCGATCATCTCTACGGCGGTGTTCACGAGATCGGCGTGGTGAACGGGCCGGGCACCGATCCCGACGTGCTGATCCGTCTCTATGGCGACATGGTGCATCTCAGCGCCGACGATGGTCTGACCTGGACCGTCCCGGAGGGTCTCTCGAATCTGAGGGGAACCAAACGAATCCTGGTCCTCGACGATGCCGCCCACTCTGTCGTGCTCTTGGTCAAGCAAGGCCTCGGCTGGAAGTTGAAGGTCTCGACCGATCGAGGGGCCAGCTTCGAGAATCGCCGTTCCCTGACCTCTCATGGCGACGCGTGGACGCCGCGGGACGAGCTGGGCTCCATCTACCTGGTGGACCAGAACCGGATCTACCAATCCGCCGACGCGGGGGCCACCTGGACCCAGCTGGGGACACCGATTCCCACCGATATCGGGGGCGCCGCCATCCTGGCCGGCTCCGAGGCGGGAGCACCGAAACTGTACGTGGCCGTCAGCACATTCGGCGGATGGGAGCTCTGGTCTTCCGATGATTCCGCCGAATCGTGGGAGCTGCTCCACACCCTCGGCGATTTCTGGGAGAGCCTCGTGGCGTCGACCCAGAATCCCGACTTCGTTGCGTACGCCGGCGTCGAGATGTTCGTCTCGGAGAACGGTGGTCACGATTGGGAGAAGGTCAACGCGTGGTGGGAGTACTACGACGATCCGGCGAATCTGCTCCACGCCGACATTCCCGGTCTGTACGTCGAGCCCGATCCGGCGGCGCCGGAGGGGGAGGTTTGGTACGTGGGCACCGACGGAGGGCTCTACGACAGCCACGATCAGATGGCAACCGTCAGGAATCTCTCTCTCGATGGACTCGGAGTCAGCCAGTACTACACCGTTCTTACCAGCCGGAGACGACCCGAGCTGGTGCTCGCCGGATCGCAGGACCAGGGCTATCAACGAGCCGCTCTGGCGGAGAGCCCGCCACCCCCGCCGGGACCTTGGGCCGATTTCGATCAACTCATCAGCGGAGACTACGGTCACCTCACCTCGACCGACGGTTCCCACGATCTGGTCTTCTCCGTCTACCCGGGCTTCGTTCTGGTGCAGGAGGGGGAAGCGAACCCCGACTTGATCGCGTTTCTCGACTTTCCCGCGGGGGAGACCCACCTCTGGATGCCCTACGTGCAAGCGGACCCCCTGGACGACAACGCTTTCTACCTCTGTGCATCCGCCCTCTGGCGATACGATCGCGTAGGAAGCTCTCCCACCTGGAGCCACGTCCGGCACAGCCCCGACGATTTCGGAAACGGCTATTTGACGGCGATCGAGTTCTCGCCGGTCGACCCTGCCCGGGCCTGGGCCGTCACCAGTCAGGGGGAGCTCTACTACTCCAGCGACAGTGCGCTCAGCTGGACCCTCTCCGACGATCCCGGTCCCGGCCCACACTATTTCTACGGTACGACGCTGGTTCCTTCGTCGGTGGACGCCGAAGTGTGCTGGGTGGGTGGAAGCGGCTACAGCAATGATCCCGTGTTTCGAACCGGCGACGGCGGCGTCCACTGGGAGCGGATGAGCGAGGGTCTGCCCAGCACCCTCGTCTACTGCATGGTCGAAGCTCCCGATCAGTCCGGGGCCATGTTCTGCGGCACGGAAAACGGGGCGTGGGTCTACGACCCGGGATCATCGATCTGGAGCGACCTCCTCGGCAATGCGGCCCCCATCAACACTTTTTGGGCCTGCGAGGCGGTCCCCTCGCAGAACCTCGTGCGATTCGGAACCTACGGTCGAGGCATTTGGGACTACCACCTGGAAACCCCGGGCTACTTCCCATACGGCGAGCTCCTGGGCTCCCCCCACGGGTTGCGCATTCGCGGGGTGAACCAACCCCTCCTGGGGCAGAGCACATCGGTGAGGGTGGAAGGGTGCCCGCCCCACGCCCGAGGAGTCCTCTTGGTCTCGGAAGCGGCGGCGCAGGCCCCGCTCTTCGGTGGCACTCGGTTGATATCCCTTCCACCGCTCCTCCAGATCCCCTTCGCGGCGGACGCAAGCGGCCAGGCCGAGCTGAGCATAAGGGTACCCCCCAACCCTTCCCTGCTGGGTCGAGAGCTCTACTTGCAGGCCGGTGCCCACGACCCCGGTGAGGTGGAGAATCGGTCTCTCAGCAACGGACTGCGGGCCGTGGTGGGGGAGTAGGATCGGTCCCTTTTCCGCCGGACCGGTCGTGATCTCCGGTGTCGAGATGGCGCTCGAAGAGGTTCGGGGATCGAGGGAGGGTCGGCATTTCCTCG
The DNA here is from genome assembly GCA_964520315.1 of uncultured Gemmatimonadota bacterium. Taxonomy (GTDB): domain Bacteria. The sequence goes on along the minus strand of CAZFNT010000204.1, from coordinate 3,538 downwards.
CCCACCTTAAGGTGTCACCACATCCGCAAAAGTGAAGTCGATGTTCACGCCGCGGGCGCTACGGGCTGAAAACCGACGCCGAAGCCCGCGGAGAGCGGCGGTTCGCACCGGCGGGTCGGACCGGCGGCCGA
>CAZFNT010000204.1:0-3397 GCA_964520315.1 uncultured Gemmatimonadota bacterium | reverse complement strand
CGGCCGAGCGCGCCGCGGTAGTACCGCTTCGCACCTTCGCGATCCCCGACAATGTCCGCCGAGCGGCCCCGCCAGAGGTGGAAAGCGGCCACGCGCTCCTCGTCGGGGTGCCCGAGGGCGATCGCGGTGTCGAGCGAGTCGGCGGCAGCGGGTGCGTCTGCGCACTTGAGCGCCACCAGGCCTGCCAGCAAATGGTAGAGCGGCTGCTCCGGCTGCTTGGCGGTTGCGTCGTTGAGATGGCGGCGGGCGGCGGAAAGGTTCCAGTCGTCCGTGTACGCGAGATAGGCGAGGCGGTAGCTTTCGAAGGCCTTGGCGGCGTCGGCCGTTCCCGGAGATGCGCCCGGGAGCGTGCCGTGCTCGGGTGCGTATCCCATCCGATCGAAGCTGAAAGGAAGGAACGGTCGCTGGCTCGTGGGGGCTTCTCCGCTGGCGAGCCATACGACCCCGTCTTCGGGTCGGAACACGACCGAAGCAACGGTCATCAGCATGCCAATGGCGGCGCTGATTCGGCAATCCGGGTGCCCTGGGTCTCCCAGGATCGATGCCATCTCTTGCGGCGTCAGCGGGCCCGAGCGCTCTCGAAGCATGGAGTGCGCGCGTTCGTAACGCGCTCTGTTGTGTCGCCAATAGGAGCCGTACAGATCGATCTCGGTCGCGCCCAGCTCGGAATCGAGATAGATATTGCTGTATCCGAACATCTGTTTCTGCCTGGGCACGCGTATCGCGATCTTGCGATTCGGGTTCTCTTCCCAGCAAAGCAGCTCGTTGCACTTTCCGTCGGCGATGAGGTACGTCCAGCAGCCGATCGGTTTGACCGAGCCGAGGATGCGCTCGGCATCGGCCAGCGTCTCGGCCTTTCGCATCACCTCGTCTCCCACAATGCCGATCGCAACGCCACCGAACTGGGTCTGATCGGTGAACATGTGCTGGTGCACGGTCAGCGTCAATCCGGCTTCGTTCATCGCCGTCCCGCCGCCGAGGGGCACGCCCGCGGCGCAGGCCGACACATATCGCATGCCGTCGTCGGGTGTGTGAAACGCAAGGGTTGCGGTCGAAGGCCAGGAGGAAACGCCGTGGTAATCGAGGTTGCGCGCATGCAGCAGCCGACCGTCGCTCGTGGCGTCGTCCCATGCGATGGCGCTGGTGCAGCCGAGTCCCAGGGCCAGACGGTGGTGAACCGCCGGCCCGATTCGGTTGAGCCGCATGAACTTGGCAGCGAGCCAGAGGAATGTGTCGGGCATCGTGGCGCCGTCCATGATCTCCCGAAACGGAAGGTCTGCTCCGTCGGCCAGACCCCGGAGGGTCTCGGCCGCGAACTCCGGCATGGTCTTGGCCACACGGGGGGCGAGCACCTTTTGCACGGTTGGCCACACGATCGGAGCGAAGGGGCCCAGATGGGAGCGGGCCAAGGTGCGCTCGATGTAAGTGCGAAAGTAAATCAACGGACCCACGCGCACATCGTCGGCGAGCAACGAGCCATGCTGGTAGCCCATCTCGTAGAAGCTCCCCCGAACGTTGAGCACACGCAGCCCGCCCACCCTCTCGACCGAAGCGCCACTGGGCGGTTCGGTTCTACTATGGGGCTCGGTCGGAGTGTCGCTGGACAGACCCTTCTCAGGGACCGCGCTGGCCGAATTGGCGGGATCGACGTTATCGGCGGTGGTCCCTTCGTCTGCGGAAGAGGCACCATTCACTCGGTTGCGCCTTGCGGTCTCGGGAGTCATCTCGATGCTCCGGGTTCGAGGGAGGGGAGGTCGCCGGCCTGAATGGCGGCTACCGCAAGGATTCTCGGCATCGCCCAGCGCTGGAAGCCCCGAACGATGGCGCGCGCTGTTTCGACCTCGTGATCCCGAATGGACTGGATCAGGAACCGAACCCCCTGAATGTGCGCCTCGTTGGGCACCCGTGCGATCGCCAGCACTTCGCCGAGATCGCTGTGCACCCGTTGGTGCCACTGAACGAGCATCTGGTAGACACGATTCCGTGACGCCCGAGCGAGGGTCGCGCCGAGATCGTCGATCGCCAGGGAGTAGTCCCTCGGATGCTCGATGCAGCGCTCCAAGCGATCGGCGCAGGCATCCAGCTGCACGAGATCGTCATCCGAGCGCCGTTCGGCCGCCAACGCGGTCATCTGCTCGTCGAGCTCGGCCCGAATCTCCAACAGGTCCGCCAGGATCTGCCGGTCGAGCACGCCGGGACGAGGCATGAGCATCGCCTTGAGTACATCGGGGCTCGGAGAGCACGTGGGGTCGAGCACTTCCGTGCCGCGCCGTTTGATCGGTCGCACGAGCCGGTGCACTTCGAGGGACTTGATCGCTTCGCGGATCACGCTCTTGTTGACACCGTACTTCTCGGCGAGCTCCTGCTCACGCGGCAGCAAGGCGCCGACTTCGTAGCCCCCGGAGACGATTCGGGAGAGCAGGTGGTTCGACACCAGATCGGCTTTGCGAAGATCAGCTGGCATACCAGCATAATACACCCGTTTTATATGATGTCCACCTGTTTATACAAAAAGAGCCGATCCGACCGATCGCAGGCATCCCAGCCCTTGGCGCTTGGACGGGCTCGGGCTCGAAGCCTCATGCAATGTTGAGGTAGAGTCTCGGTGGAGGTTGGCATCGAATCGGCCGCCGCCGAGGCGAGGCGGCTCGCACGACTCCACACGACCGATGGAGGACGGAATGAGAACGCTTCTTGTCGGGCTGCTCCTGAACATTGGCCTCTCTGCGATCGCAGCGCCACCGGATACGGTCTGGACGCGAACCTACCATCGTGGTTTCGAGGAATGTCACCACATTACCGAGACCGCGGATCACGGCTTTGCATTGGTGGGGAACTCGCAGCTATCCGGAAACAACTACCTCGACATCCTACTAGTTCGCACCGACGCCATTGGCAACACCCTCTGGACGCGCACCTATGGCGACACGATCGTTGGGCAGGAAGGGCGCTGCGTAGTGGAGGATGGCGAAGGCAATTTGGTCGTCGTGGGCACGAAGCACTTGAGCATGCTCGAGCGCAACGCTTGGATCATCAAGACCAACAGCAGTGGCGATACCCTTTGGACGCGACTGTACGGCGGCGCCACGAGCGCCGACGCGCACTTCGTCGATACCACCAGCGACGGCGGCTACATCATCACTGGAAGAAGATACGATGCCGGGGAGTTCGCCAACGCTTTTCTGCTCAAGCTCGATGGAAGTGGCGACGTGGACTGGACGCGCACCGTTGGCGGGCTCGCCTACGAGGAGGGCAACCAGGTCCAACAGACCGACGACGGTGGTTATATGGTTGCGGGGGTCAAGGATCAAGTCGGCGACACCTTCGACTTCTATCTCATCAAGACCGACGCTGATGGCGTGGTCGAATGGACGCAGGCCTACGGCGGCTCGGCTGT
>CAZFNT010000203.1:939-7079 GCA_964520315.1 uncultured Gemmatimonadota bacterium | reverse complement strand
GGGCGGATCTACGGCACATCTGGGCGCAAACCCGGGGAGCTATTTCTTCGCCGACCCTAAGGTGTGACCAAGGTTCCCGCGATGCTCCGATCGCCCCCGAGATCAGGATCGACATAGTAGCCGATCGCGTACGAGCCGACCTCGGTCTGCAAAGTGCCGTCGAAACGCTGTGCGGACCCAGCCTCGGTGGGCAGAGCGACCGGGAACGCGAACAGGCCGGTGTTCGTTCCGGTTTCGTCGAGAACGATCTTCTCACGATCGTCCGTCATGTAGTCGAGCACCAACACCGTCAGTGACTCGATCGCGAACTGATCCAGGTTTTGATCCGGCTCGTCGAGGGTGAAAGCGACCGGATCGCCGATCGCGACGATCGCCTGCTCCTCTGTAATTGCGTAGCCCGTATCGCGCATCGCGCGAATGTACGAGACACCGCCCTCTCGCAACACTCCTTCATCGCGGCTGCCGACATAGTACTCCGGCGTATGCACTGTCCAACCGAGCCAGCGATAGAGTTCTACCCGGGCCATACCATCCGTACCGCCGTTTTCGTACCAGGCCCAATGGCTTGGGTTGTAGGTAGTGATATAGTTCGTATCTTTGAGCGACTCGAGATAGGTGGCCTGGCCCACAGCAGCAGGCGGAATGCCGTCGGCGTAGCGGTAGCCGCCGTCGATGCTGTTCCACCAACCGTGGTGATCGCCGACGACGCGGATCGTGCGTTGACGGGGCAGCGCAGCGAGATCGCTCTGCACGATCCACGTCTCCGGCTCCTGCCATGCCTGCGGCCCGAAAGCGGACCAGTTGCGGTTGAGGTCGACTCCTCGCGCGTTGGTTCGATCGTCGTAATAGGCACCGTCGGGATTGACGAGCGGGTATATGACCCAGCGCACCTCTTCGGTCTCTTTCACATCGGGCTGCGTGGCCCCACGCCCGAGCAAGTAGTCGATCAACCCCTCGAAAACGAAACTCGACGCCCATTCGTCGCCATGCTGGCGAATCAGCAACACTACCGTCGGCTTGATGAAGGCCGGCATGATGGCGCTTTTGTCGTCGAAGACGAGCCTCTGGATCGGGCGCCCCAACACGGAGTTTCCGAGCTCGGTCAACTGGAGACGAGGATCGAGGGGAAGTGTGGCGATGAACGCTTGATGATCGGCGTAAGTGTACGAAGTTGTTTCGTCGCTCGGGGGAGCAGGGGGGAGCGGTGGATAAAGCGTGACACGCTCCCGCCCCCGGCGAAGACGCAAGGCTATTTCTAGCCGATCGTCCTCGCGCGAAGTTGCGTCAAGCGTACGCATCAGACCCGGTTCTTCCCCAATCATCCCCTATCCCCTCGAAGACCAGGTGAAGCTCGGTGCCGATCGGGCCGACCACTTCGATTCGCGGCCTGCAGATGTAGGGGTCTTCGTGGGTTCGCACGATCACCGATTCGTTGCTCCCTCGCGCGAAAGTGAGCGCGCTTCCCGATTCGGTCATGTCGTGGACAGTAACCGGATGGGAGAACCAGCCATTCACGAGGCAAAGTGCGGCGATGCTCCAGGCGGTAGTCGTCATGGTGATCGGGGCTCCAGTGGCGAACTCGGCGAGTTTTCCCCCTATTCTAGCCTCGCTTCAGGCGGCGGTGATTGTTTGAGGCGTCGGGTGGGACGCTTGGAGAGGGATCGAAGCGCCACTCTGTATGAAAAAGGTACGGCGGTGGGGGCAATGAAGGCGTCCGAGATACCGATGAGATTGAGGTCGCGACCCTTTGCCTCCCGCCGCGTCATCGGAGATCAGCATGCAACCCGTCACGCCCAGCAACTTCGGGCACTCGACTCAGGCATCGTCAGCGCGCCCTCGCCCCCGAGGGTCGGAGCCCCGCGCCATTCGTTCGCAGATCGAGCCGGATGCGGCGGCCTATTCCTCCGGCGGGGAACTCTCAACCGTTGAGGAATTGCGCGCCGCGGCCGGCCTGTACGGACCGGAGTCGGGCGCCGGTGTCGCGCCGCTCGCGCAGCTTTCTCCGGAAGAGGCGGGGATCTACCGAGCGGCGATGAAGGCGGGCATGCATGAGTCACTGCGCCGGCTCAGGGACAAGGTGGAAGAGCTGGGTGCCTGGGTTGGCGATGCGGATGAGCAGGCGTCGGAGGTGGACTCCGCTGAAGTGGACGCCTTGGATGCGCGAATGCCCGAAGCGTGGCGCGCCGATGCCACGGCGCAACGAATCGCCGATTTCGCGGCCAGCTTCGCGACGCAGTATGCCGGCGAGGGCTTCCAGGCCTTCGCGGTGGACTCGATTCAGCAGGGGTATGAAGAGGCGATGGAGGAGCTGGGAGGAGTCGGCGGTGCCGTAGCCGGGCTCATGGAGCGAACCTTGGATATGGCGATTCAGAAACTCGAAGAGATGAAGCTGGGCGGCGCGCCGCGGGAAAGTGAGATGGGGGCCGAGTCGGCCGACGGGATCAGCGCATAGGGCGCCCACTCGCTTGGGTGAATCGTCCTTCAAGCCGCGTTCTCGGCCTCGGCTCTCGCCAGCGCGGTCTCGCCCATGACACCGGCCTCGAATCGCCCCGCCACGTATCGCGTCACGATCGTGCGCGGCTGGATCCGGTCACCCAGGAGCCGCACGCGCAGTTTCCAGCGCAGCGCCAGGGCGTGCAGCAGGCCGATGAGTGTCCGCTCCTTCAGAGTACGGCGCCCGAAAGCGCGACCGAGGCGTTCGTCGAGAGCGTGCGCTCGCTCGCGTTCGAGCTCGTTGACCGCATGGCGCGCCATCACCGGCACCATCAGGCCGTATTCGCGGGCCTGGCGCTCGCAATTGCGCATGCGCGTGTCGAGACACAAATCCCGCGCCGGCATCGCGGCAAGCCGCTCATAGCCACGCAGCGAAGTGTCGGCGACGCGCAGCATCGAGCTCGAGTTCGCGGCGTAGTCCTGAGCGAAGGCTCTTTCGATCCACTCCTCCGGCTCCGGCGCGCTGAAGGCCGGGTGGCGCGAGACGAGCTCCTTCTGCCCGTGCCACTCCTCGAACGGCAGATCTTCGCGTAGCAAGCCGAGACGCTGTTGCTCTCGGTAGAGCTTGGTCACGGGCAGCGGAATCAGCAACATGAACTGCACGAAATCCGCCTTGAGCTCCACCAGATAGTCGATGTCTTCCGGCATGTTTTCGGGTGTGTGGTGTTCCATACAGAGAATGCCCGAGGCGAGCACCGAAATGCCGCGACTGCGTAGCTTGCGAACTAGCGACCGGCCGTCGATACCGACATTTTTCTTGAAGGCGGATTGGCGGCTGCGCGACTCGAATCCGATCCAGATCATCGTCACCCCGAGGCGCACCAGGTTGTCGATACCGAAGGCCGTGATCGCCTCGGCGGACGAGAAGACATGGAAGCGGAAGAAACGCTTTTCGCGCTCCATCTCTTCGACCAAGGCGAGGGCCCGCTCGCGGTCTTTGAGGAAGTTTTCGTCCATCACGAAGAAACCGTCGGTTCCTCGCTCGTCGGCGATGCGTCGCGCGGTCTCGAAGAGCTCCCGCCCCGAACCCAGAAAGGGCGTGTAGCGGAGTCCGAAATAGTGCGAGGTGCAGCAAAAACTGCAGCCATTGACGCAGCCCACGCCGGGCACCAGCAGGCTCGAGGTTTTGCCGATCAACGGCACGCCGAAGATGCTCATACGCTCCGTGCTGGGAAGGGAAGGGTGCACTAGCGGCGCGAAAGGGTTCTGCCCCAGATGGCGACGCAGCCAACGAATCCCTTCACCTTTGACGACATGATCGCAATCGATCAGCTCCTCGACCCCTTCGATCGCCGCGCCGTGCCCCCCGAGCACGATCTCGGTCTCGGGAGAGATCTCGCGCACCAGACGCGCCATCTCTCGCGCCTTGACGAAGTTCGGCGTGATGAAAGAGATCCCGACCATGTCGTAACCGCGCCGCAGCTCCCGCGCGAAGCGCTTGCGGCTGGGAAAGTCGAGCACCGTCACATCGGCGTCGATATTCTCGGCCAGGAAGTAGAGCCCGAAAGAGCGATGGTGAAAGCGAAACGACGCCGCCCCCTGCCCCTTCGTGACCTGGTTGTGGAAGAGCTCCATGATGTTCTCTTTGCGGCCGAACTCGTCGTCCACACCGAAGGGGCCGAAGACGCCGGTGAGAAGGACGCGGCGGGGGGTTGTGGCGGGGGTCAGGGCGCTCATTCTCGACTCCTCAGGCTGCCATCGCGGCCATCATGCCCGGATGGGAGGGAGGGAGTCTCGAACGGGCCATGTCATGGGTGTGTCATGGCGCCTGGGTTTTCGGTCGAACGAAAGAGGGGGACGAGGGCGCTATGCGGAGGTCGGCACTCGACCATGGGAGCCACGCATGCGCGATGGCCGCCCGTGGATGAGGGGCGGGGCCGCCGGTGCTTCTGAACGCGTGTGCGGGCGGAGGCGCTGGCCATGCGAATCGAGAAAGCGATTGTCGTTTTGCATGATCCGCGGATGCCATCCACCCATGATCCAACGTCGCGCGGAATCATCGGTGCGCCGGATGCTGCGGGGATTCCCCAGCTCGCATCCGATACCGGCATTACGCAACGGACGGCGAAGGCGTGGCTTTCGGTTCTGGAGGCCAGCTATCTCGTGATGCTGTTGCGACCGCATCACGCGAACTTTCGCAAGCGTCTGGTTAGGTCGCCAAAGCTCTGCTTCTAGAGTGGACCCTAGCCCGAGTTTTCGCTACCGCGCGACGCCCCCCTCATTCCGTCAGGATCGTCGCCGAACTCGGAAACCGTCCAGGAGCGTTCGCGTGGTCTGCCGGATCAGGCGATCGGCATCGACCGTCGGGTCGATCTGCCCCTCGATCATGAGTGATGCCAACCCGTGCACGGAGCTCCAGGCGGCGTAGGCGAGTGTTTTCGGATTCTGCCGCTTGATCCCGCCAGCGCGTTGTTGGGCGCGGATCACATCGACCAGGAACTCGAGCAGATCGTCCGCGGCTCGTCGCAGCTCCGGCACGTTCTCGCGAGCGAGGGCCTCTCTGCCGTACATCAGGCGGTAGTGCGCCGGGTTCTCGACGCCGAAGCGCACGTACTCATCACCCATGCGTCGGAAGCGGTCGATGCTGGGGCGCCTGGCGGCCGCGTCGATCGAGCGCAGGCGACGGGTCAGACGCTCGAAGCCGGCAGCGGCGACGGCGCAGAGGAGCGACGATCTGTCGGGAAAGTGGCGATAGGGGGCGGCCCGCGACACGCCGAGGCGGGCGCTGATGGAGCGCATCGTCATGTTCCCGACCCCTCCCTCCGCGATCATGGCCGCGGCTTCGGAGAGCAGGGCCGCCCGGAGGTCTCCGTGGTGATATGTGCGCGTCTGATTGATCATGTCCGAGATTATGCCGAAAGATGTTGACGCTGTCAACACGTGTGCTATGTTGACGATGTCAACACCGCTCCCGGAGAGAGAACAGCACGATGAAATCGCTTATCCTCATATTTGTCGCCCTCTCGGTCGCGCCGGTCGCGGCGGAGCAGTACACAGTCGACGGCCGTATCCTCACCTGCAAGCCCGCGGAGGGCGAGCCGATCGAGCTCGAGCTCTCAGCACCCGGCACGGCCGTGCTCGCCCATGGGGACCGGGTCTTCGTGGCCGGCGGTTCCCGCGGCGCGCTGGTCGTGGACGTGTCGGATCCGGCCTCGCCGAAAGAGGTCGGAGGGCGAGAGATGGGTGGTTCGGTGACCGGCTTCTTCATCCTGGAGGGCGCGGTTTGGGCCCGCGTTCAACGCCTGGAGGCCCGCCCACTCGATGACGGGAGCATCGCGAGAGCAGCGGCGACCGAGGCGTTGGCCCGACTCGGTTCCAGCCCGATCACCAGCAGCCGGAAACCGCCGCCTCGGGCGGGCGGTATCTGGGAGCTCGAGCTCAGCGCCCGGCCCTTCCTGGCGCTTGGTCTGCTCGGCTTCGGCACGATATCCGACGCTTGCGTGCGCCGCCGATTCGAAGACCCGTGGTCGATTGAGGCCCGGCTGGAGCCCGCGAGCATCGGGTTCGCCGACGAGGGGAATATCGCGGCACTGGCCGGGAATCTGATCGGATCGTACGACAATCGCCTCTTCAGCGTTGGCCTGGGGATCGGCTGGGCGTCGATCAACGGCGCCCTCAGCGATAGCACCGAGGAAGTACGTTCCGGC
>CAZFNT010000203.1:0-929 GCA_964520315.1 uncultured Gemmatimonadota bacterium | reverse complement strand
GCCTGGGAGCGCGGGACGGACTGCATCTTTCCGTCTACAACACATTTCTCTACTACAATGAGCGATTCAACTACGGCGGCACGACTGGAACTCTGCAACTATCGGTCGCCGAGGGCCTCTGGTTCATTGCCCGGGGCGGCGGCGGCGAGCCCACAGGCTACGGTTTCGGCGAGATCGGCCTGCGCGTGCTGCTTGTGGGCTCGGGCGATCGGGGATCATTGTACCTGAGCCCCAGCGTTGGCGGAGGCGGGCTCTTCCGAGAGGAGAGGTGCGAGCGCTTCGATGGGTGTACGAAAGCGCTCAGTTACGGAGGGCCGCTGGTCGGACTGGGGGTGGAGTGGCGCAAATAGGGGTCGGCGACTGTCGTTGTTCCGAGCCTTGTCGACCCAGCCTCGCACGACGACGCCCCCTTTCTCGCGCGCGGACATGCAGCACTTTTCCGTCTGCTCGCCCGCGTGCTCCGCGGGGGCGATTCCGGCAACCGTCCCCACGTGATCAGTCCGTTTCGCGGTGCATGATGCCGATCCTCGCGTCTTCGAAGACCAAGTGGTAGAAGAACTCGTAGTCGGGAGGGATGCTGGTGGTCGGCGGTATGAGCTCGTCGTGGAAGGTCAGATGAACCTCCAGATCCGCGGGATCGGTGAATCCAACCGACATCTGCGACGGATCGTAAATGGCGCCTTCTCGCGTCTTGATCTCACCGTCGAGGTTTCGGATTCCGGTGGTGACCATGATGTGGCCGCTCCAGTCGGGCAGGGGACCATCCAGCGGGTTTTCGAAGGGTTCGCCGTCGAGGGTGATCCTCGCGGGGCCCCAGGTGGCGAGGTATGCGAAGGCGGTGGGGACGAGAGGCGGCCCGGCGTTGGTGTCGCCGTGCAGATAGACGTTGGTCGCGATCGGATCCCCAACGACGAATCGGGTCTCGGCGG
>CAZFNT010000202.1:3733-7110 GCA_964520315.1 uncultured Gemmatimonadota bacterium | reverse complement strand
TGCGAAGTGGAGGAGGACCTCTTCGTTGTCCCCTCGACTCTGCAGCTGACCATGCCGACGGGCGCTGGCATCGCGATCCGAAGAACAGTCGCGTGGTCGAGAACGCCTACGGTGGCCGCAACTCTCTGATGGAGGTGGGGACAGGGTAGCGAGAGTGACGAATCCCGGATCGGCCGAGATCGCTCGGCTCTACTTCTCGACACCAGATGCCGGCGAGCACCCGGCGCCGGGGCTCGTGGTCTGCATCTCATCGTGGGAGCTGCCGCTCCTGTGTTTCGAGGACGTGGCGTCGACGATCTCGTCGTGGGGGATCCCGACATCGGTGATGGGAGGAAGAGCGGGCTCCGGCGCTGGCGAGTCGGGCATGACTTTGTGGCCCGCGTCGGTCGATACGTTGAGAGAGTGGCCGGGCTCGCCCGGAGCGTATTTCGTAGCGATCTCTTGCGCGGATCCGGAGGCCTTCGTCGCGGGATACGAGCTGGCCCGAAGCGTTTCGACCCATATCACGACCGGGATCTGGTTGTGGGCGGAGTCGCGGCCTTGTCTGGTCAGAGCCATCGAAGGGTTCCGATCGCTCTGGAACGAGCACGGCGGGTCGACCCCTCTGGCGCTTTCCGGCGCTTGCGGCTCCGTGCACGAGTCGTCGGCGAGATCGATTCTGCGTATCTGCGGTCTTTCGGAGCGCGCCGGCGCCGTGCAGGGGAAGGCGCCGGCGGATCCGAGCTGCGGCGGGTCGTCTGTGGACGTGGTGCATGTCGACCGCCCCGCGACCGGGCGGATCTCGGTGCTGCACGCATCCACACCCTCGATGGAGCTGTGCGAATATGCGCGAACCTTCTCGCCCGAAGTGCGAATCGTGCAAGAAGGGAGCGACCTGAACATCCTTCTGCCCGGCAGGAAGCTTTGCACGATAATCTCGCTCGCGGATCTGAAGACGGTGCACGTGGGTGAGGAAGCGATGATCCTCACCAACGCGACTCTGCCCGACGCTTGCCTGTGGCTGTCTCGACTCGCCGGTGAGGCTGACGCTGCTATCGGAGTGAGGGCGCTGTGGGCACCGCTCTCCAGCGCGGAGCTGGCGGGAGCGGCCGCCTTGTCGCGCAGGATCCATGCGCAGACGTAGGCAGCACTACTTCCGAGGCCGGATCGAGTAGTAGCGATAGCGGCCCGGCATATGGCTGCTCACCGACGCCAGCCCCATCGCGACCACCAGAAGCGCCACTTGGCCCGCCGGCCACGCGGCGGCCACCCAGATCAGAGCGATCTTGACGACCGTGGCCACACCCCGGAGCTCGAGAATCCACCCGGGAGACCGCACGATGTTGACCGCGGCAAGCGCGCCGCCGCTCGCGCCGCTCCAGAAAAGGGCAGCCCCGACCTGATCGGCGCCGTACCAGATCCCTCCCGCATAGACGGAAAAGGCGATGATATGCGCGCTTCGAAGGGCGATACGAAGCCAGCGCTCGGATTGAGAAGATGGGGCGACCATGACGAATCGGCCGATGATACAGGGTGGGTTACTCTGCGTATGAACCTCAGTTCAAGGGGTGTTCCTCATGCCGACTCGTTACTCCTTCTTGCTTCTGGTCGCGATTCCGATCTGGGTGGCCTCTTCGGCTCGAGCGCAGCGAGAAATGGCGGTGATCGAGGCGCTCGAGATGCAGTACAACCTCGAGGACGCCGTGCGATTCCTGCCCGAGGGGCCGAATGGACCCCACACGACGCTCGCCATCGTTCCGGATGACCACGCCACGATCCAGGCCGCCATCGACGCCGCGCCCTCAGCGGGACACACGATCCTCGTTCGAGCGGGTACATACGTTGAAGAGACCATCATAGAGGCGAGCCGCTTCGACGATCTCACGATCGAAGGCGAGTGCGGCAATCGGCCGACGCTGGATTGCGACAACGGGCGATGCATCACGATCAGCAATCCCGATGACGACACCGTGGCGGTGAAGATCAGGAACATGCACCTGACCAACGGCACGCACGGGATCGATGCAAGAGGCTCCAGCTCCGACGCCGACGCAGTGCTGACCACTTTGCACGCCTCGCGCCTGCTATTCACCGACTGTCTGTACGGTATCGAGGCCGGCAACCGCACCGGCGACTTTCGATGCAATGGAGATTGGGGAGCAGTGAATGCAGACCTTTTGGATCAACCGATTACACGTGTGCTAATCGACCGCTGCACATTTCTGGCGTGCCTATACGACGGCATCAACCTGTGGAGGGCGACTGGAGCGATCGTATCGAACATCATTCTTCATTCCGGCGGAGAGGGGATTCACACGACCGATCTCTTCAACGCATTGATCGCGAACAACTTCATCATGGAAGGCGACGACATTCAATGCCATTTGCAGTACGCGGGCGCGGTAGAGATCAAGAACAACATAATTGTGGGCGGTGACGAGAATTACACCGAGTTCAAATCGGATGGCATCGTGGTCGCTGGCGCGAAAGGCGCTCTGTCGCCGATCGGGCCGGAGGTGCACATAGACAACAATATTTTCTTTGGAAGTCAGGGTGCGGGTGTGCATGTCGTTGGAACCGCGATCGTAACCAATCACAATCCTTGTGAAGAGGTGCTCGTTCCTTCGAGAGTACGACTCAGAAGCAACGTCTTTCTGGACAATGCCTACGGCGGCGAGCACTATGCGGTCTACATTCAAGACGCGAGCCACAATCTGCTCGACAACTGGGTCGAGTACACCCTCTTCCACGACAATATGGGCAGGCATTTCGACCCCGGAATCGATATTCTCGGCGAAGGGAACATCCTCGATCGATCCCCGCTCTTTTCGGCCCTTCCCGATCGCGACAGCCTGCTCGCCATGACCACCGCCGAAGAGATTCGCGACATCGTCATGGGGTTCAGGCCGCACAATGCGTCGCCACTGATCGACGCGGGAAATCCAGGCCCGCGGTTCACGGATCGATCGCATCTTGCGGGGGGGGGGGCCACCAACGACATAGGGGTTTTCGGCGGCCCGCAGGCCGTGCCGGGCCCGCTCCACGCGGGCTCTCGACCGACGCCATGTCTCTCGATGCTGGTGGATTGGACGGGAGCGAGGGTCTACTTCGATGACCCTCTCTTCGTCGAGCCCGGTGGCGACCCTTTGACCGCATCGACGCGAGCTCGCATGTTCGGCCGGGATGTGAACTTCCACTGGGTGGCGCAGGGGATCGACATGCGGTGGGTGCGGCCGAGCGATCTGCTCTCGTCTCACGAGCTCGGCAACCACCGACTCAGAGTGATCACTACGCCTCGGTAGCGCAGCAGCGCCGTCGATTCCGGTAGGATCCTGGTCCCATTTCCCGACAAGCATCGAGACCGAATTGGACGAGCGCGAAGATTACCGGCGTGGAGC
>CAZFNT010000202.1:0-3723 GCA_964520315.1 uncultured Gemmatimonadota bacterium | reverse complement strand
GTCCGCCCCACTGGTGGTCTCGTTCTGGATGCGGTCGGCCTTTACTTTCGTCGATACGATCTACGCCTCGACATTGGGCGACGAAGCGATCGCGGCGATCGGTCTCTCGGTGCCCCTCGAGTTCGTCTTCATCGCCGTCTGGGTCGGGCTCTCGAACGGATTGACCGCAACCCTGGGCGAGGCTTTTGGTGCCGGAGATGGCGCACGGGTAGAGCACCTGCTCGGCGCGGCCAGGGCGATGGTGTTCGTTGCCATGCCGGCCTTCGTCCTGCTCGGTGTGGCCGTCTGGTTCGTAGCCCCCGGGCTCCGCCTCGACCCGATCGTGGCGCGACACTTCGCGGTCTACACTGCCGTGCTGGTCGGAGGCACGGGCCTGACCGGATTCTGGTCGGTGCTCCCCGACTCCCTGATCAAGGCGCACTACGACACCCGCGCAACAATGATCGCCGGGGTGATTTCGAATCTCGTGAATATCGTTCTGAACACGGTCTTCCTATTCGTCTTCGAGTGGGGCGTGTTTGGGATCGCCCTGTCTACGGTGATCGGGCGGCTCGGTGGGCTGAGCTACGCGCTGTGGCGCGCGTCGGTGTTGGAGGGCGAACGGAAGCGGCGCTGGTCCATCGATCCGCTCGACACACCTGAGGACCGATCGAGCGGGACTTGCCCCGGCGCCGGGCGAAGCGCGAGCAGGGCCATTCTCGCCCTCGCCCTGCCCGCGTCGTTGTCCTTCGGATTGATGGCCACCGAATCCGGCATCGTCAATCGCATATTGGCCGGTCTCGATCAGGCCACGGCCGGGATCGCCGCATTCGCTATCTATCATCGGGTCGCCCTCTTCGCGGGCATGCCGATGATCGCCGTCTCGGTGGCAGCGCTGCCCTTCTTCGCCCGCGCGTTCGGCGAGGGCGATCTGCGCGCGATCCGCCGGGGTTTCGCCGAGGCGACCAGGGCTTCGTTGGTCTACGTGCTCGCGGTGGTCGGACCGGTGAGCTACTTCTCGGCCGCCTGGATCGCCCGCTCGCTCGCCGACTCTCCAGACACCGTCACCTTCGCGATCTTCGCTCTGCGCGCCGTGCCTCTAGCGGCACTGGCGACCTTGCCCTTCGTTCTCTGCCGCCCGGTCTTCGACGGCATGCAGCGGGGGGCGCCGGGCGCGATCATGGCGGTCCTACGCTTCGCGATCCTCACCTTTCCTTGCGCTCTCGGTGGAGCCTATGCGGCTCAGGCGATCGGCCGACCCGCGTTCGAAGGCCTGATCGTAGGCTTGATCGTCGCGGGGCTCGCTGTGTCGGGCATCTTCCTGATCTGGACCTTCAATAACCTCGGCCGCTACCCAGTTAGGGCAACACGACCCAGCTCGTGATGAACCGCCCCTCGGGGACCGAGCTCGCTCTCGAATAGCGTGACCTCGCGCACGGGAACCACGATCGGCGCTCCCTCGGAACGATGCGATGGTACGGGGGACGGCGCCCGGCCGCGGAACCGACCGACCGTGAGGTGGGCATTGAAGCGACGGCGCTCGCGCGGCAGTCTAAGTTCGGCGACTGCCTTTCCGACCTTGGCGGCCAGAATCCGCAGATCGGCATCGTACTTCGGATGTAGCGCCATCACAATCGGCCGGCGCCCGGGCGGGAAGGGCGCGAGACGGTCCCACTCGGTCCGAAAAGGGGGGACTCTCTCGAGCTCCGTGCGAAGTGTGTCGCGAAGAGGGACTACGAGGCCAGGGTCGATGTCTCCGAGAAAGTGCAGCGTGATATGCCATGTCGGCGGAGCAGCCCAGCGAATGTGGTCGGCCGGCTCCCTGACTAGGCTCACCCAGCCCGCGATCCGGTCCCTCGTAGGCTCATCGAGCTCGATGGCGATGAAGCTACGGATCTTCGAAGCGTCGCTCACTCGTCGGCGCGCCCCACGATGACGAGCGTGACATTGTCATCGCCGCCCGCCTCGAGTGCCGCATCGACGAGCGCGCTGCACGCTTCCTCCACGCCGGGCTCCCGATCGAGGATCGCCCGGATCTGCTCGTCGGTCAGCATGCCGGTGAGACCGTCGGTGCAAAGAACGAGCCGATCCCCCGGCCGCAGCTCCAGAGGTTCCGGATTCCTGGACACTTCCAGAATCGGCGTAGCCCCGAGCGCCATCGTGATGACGTTCCGCTCCGGATGGGTGCGCGCCGCCTCTTCGCTGATCAACCCCGCGTCGACCATTGCCTGCACCTTCGAATGGTCGCGGGTCAGGAGCTTCAATCCGGAGCTGTTGTGGAAGTAGATGCGGCTGTCTCCGATATGACCCCACCAGGCCGAAGCGCCGTCGATGTACACAGCCACGCAGGTTGTTCCCATGCCGAAGAGCGATGCGGGATCGGTCATGGAGCGAACACGGATCGTGTCGTGGGCCGACCGGAACGCCGAATCGAAGCGCTTCAGCACGACGTCGTGGTCGAGCTTGGGCCCGCCAAAGGCCTCGACGATCGAACGTACCGCGAGCTCGCTTGCGATCGCGCCCCCCTTATGCCCCCCCATTCCGTCCGCCACGACGCAGAGGGAGCGCCTCTCGTCGAGGTTCTCGATCGCGAAGAAGTCCTGGTTCTCCGCACGGACCCTTCCAATATTGGTAGCGCCGTTGACTACGAGTTGTGCCAGCAAAAGCTGTCTCCAAGCCCTCTTGAGATTGACTGAGCGTACCACGTTTTCGCATCTCAGTCCTTCACGATGTCGAGCTTCGGCTGATCTTCGAGGCCGAGCCGGATCGAAGCCCTTCGCGTTCCCCCCGCGTCGAAGAGCTCGAGGGCGGCGCCGCTTTGGTTACCGGCTCGCAGCAGAGCTCGAACGCGTGACTGGCCGTCGCTCAACCGAACATGCGCTCCGGCCTTCGAGACCGCCGCGCCCAGCCGCTCCTCTCCTTCGCCGTCGGAGAGCGTCAGATTCGGCTCGCCGCGCACCAGGCCCAAGCTGGCGCGAGGGCGGTCGTCTTTGTCGCTCAGAGTGATAGTGGGGCCGTTCCCCGTCGAGGCGATGAGGAGATCGGGGCTTTCCGGTTTCGGACCCAGGCTGAGCCCGGCGCCCTCGGCGATCGCTCCGAAATGCCCCGTGACCCGCCCTTGCCGGTCGAGGATCTGAAGGCCGGTCTCGGTCAGCCGAGCCCGTGTATCCCCTTCCTCGGAGTAGAGGTAGACGCCGGGGATTCGATCGGCTACTCGAAGGGCGACCCTCATGCGCCCCCGGTCATCGGTCACGACTACCTCTTTCGCGTACAAGGTGCTCGTGTCGGAGCTGAGCGGTGAATCGGAAACGCCCCCTCCCTGGTAGATGAGATAGGCGATCAAGGGACCGAATCCACCCGCGATCACAATTCCGATCGCCAGGAATGTGAACTGTTTCAGGCGCTTGATCTCGGCCTCCAGCGTTCGGAGCCGGCGGTCTAGCTGAACGGATTCCACGGGGGATCGCATCGGATTCTCCAGGTTGATCGGTGGATACTACCCGAACCCGGGCAGTATCTCCGGTCAGCCGACCGCCGCGGGCACCTTCCCGCCGCTCCTTCGCAGCTTCAGCGCGCCGCCTTCGAGCGCGAGCCGCACGCAATCGCCGTCACCCACGTCACCCGCCACGATCGCCCTTGCCAGAGGCGTCTCCACCTCGCCAGCGATCAGGCGTTTCAGGGGACGGGCACCGAATGCGGGATCCCAGCCCTTGCGGGCGAGCCAGCGGCGGGCGTCGGTGTCGA
>CAZFNT010000201.1:0-7115 GCA_964520315.1 uncultured Gemmatimonadota bacterium | reverse complement strand
AATAGCCCTGCTATTCCTGTGGTTTCGAAGCTCGCCGATCGACCAGATCTGCAGCCCATCTGGGCGCAAGAATCCCTAGCCATTTCTGCGTGGGCCCTTAGACTGCTAGATATGCAACCACAAACTAATCTGGCACTGTGGGTCTTCGGAGTGCTCTCGGGCGCCGCGGCACCGCAGGCGGGCGAAGCTCTCGTAGGTAGACCCGCTCCCCCGGTCTCGGTACCGCTGGAGTGTGGGTCCGGAATCATCGGAAACCCCGCGTTGGATCCGACCATCGAGATCCGGTCGGTGAACGAGCTGGCGACGAGTGTTACCGGTCGCGCGCGCAACGTGGACGCCGCCACTGAGCACGTCGTCTTGTGGGTGAAGACCGATCGCTGGTACATCCAACCACTCCTCTCCGATCCCTTCACCGAGATTTGCCGTTTCGGTTTCTGGGAGAACTGGACCTGGGGAGGCGACCGGATCGTAGCGCTCTTGGTGGACGAGACCTACGATCCACTCTTGAACCCGGGCGGTATACGCGACGCCCATCCCGCGGAGCAGGCCGGTGTGATCGCTTTCGACGACTGCCCGGCGCCGGGTGGGGCCGAAAGGTATGTGAAGTGGTCCGACTACACCTGGATAGTCAAGAATGGAGGGCCGTGGGGTCCCGGGCCGAACATGTGGTCCGATGATCCCGCTCTCGTCTGGGCAGATGGCGAAGGGCTCCACCTCACGATTCAGCCGCTCGACAGCATCTGGTACTGCACCGAAGTGTGGCTTGATCTCGATCTAGGGTACGGAGCCTATGAGTTCCGTGTCGCGACTCCCGTCGACACATTCGCTCCCGAGGTGGTGGTCGGGCTCTTCGTATATGAGAGCGACACTCAAGAGATCGACGTGGAGTTCGCGACATTCGGGAATTCTCGGCCGGAGAATGCGCAGTACGTGGTGCAGCCATGGTGGCGCCCGGAGAACATGGAGGTCTTCGATATCGGCCCTGATCCAGAGACAACGCATCGCTTCGAGTGGTCGGCCGGGCGGGTGGACTTCACGAGCTGGATTGGGCACGGGTCGTATCCGCCCGCCCCCGAGGATGTCATCCACACTTGGTCCAACACGGAGCCCGACGTGCCGGTGCCCGGCGGCGAGCTCCTGCACTTGAATCTCTGGCTTCTCGGCGGAGCGCCCCCGAGCGACGGCCAGCCGGTGGAGGTCGTGTTTGAGTCGTTCCGCTTCGAGGCGCCGTAGACAACTGTCACGCAGGGGAAACCGACGTGGCATGATCGATTCCCCGCCCATGAAGGGCAGGGTGTTTTGGAGTAGTTCGATCTAGTCAGAGAGGGCAATATGACGACGGAATCGAAAACCTTGCTCATCGTCGATGACGACACTTCGCTCGTCTACGCGCTGTCGATGTACTTGGACGAGCTCGGATACGCGATTCACAAGGCCTACACAGGGCCGGCCGGCGAGCAGAAGGCGATCCACAAGCAGCCCGATGCTTATGTAACCAAGCCCTTCGAGCCGGCGCGTCTGCACGCCAAGATTCAGGAAGTTCTGGGGGAGACCGTCGAATAGGACTCCCCGGCAAGGGGGAGCGAGACCCAGAATCGGCTTCCACCTCCGCCGGGGCACTCCACGCCGATGTGCCCATCGTGTTTCTCGACGATCGAGCTGGCGAAGGCCAGCCCGAGGCCGCTGCCTTTGCGCATCGAAGTGGTCGCCGAGACACCTCTATAGAATTTCTCGAACACGTGGGGGCGTTCCTCCTCAGGAATGCCCGGCCCGTTGTCGCTGACCTCGATCACCAGGCGGGAGTCTTCGGTCTTGGTGCGAAGGGACACCGCGCCCTCGGCGGGTGTGTACTTGACCCCATTGTCGAGCAGGATCATGCAGACCCTGCGAATCTGATCTTCATCTATAGATGGATGCGCGTCGCCGTGGAGAAGCTCGCTCGCGATGTCGATCGACTTCTCTTCGGCGAGCGGGGTGATCTGGGCTAGCGCGTCCGAAACGACGCGGCTTACATCCGCGGGGCGGGTGTTCGGTTTGAGAGCGTTGGCCTCGATCTTGGAGATGTCGAGGAACTGATCGATCAGCTCGTTCATCGATCTGCATTGACCGGTCGCCATTTCGAGAGCCCGAATCTGTTTCTCGCAAAGCTGCCCGGACTTGCTTCTCTGAACGATCTCCAGCGCCACCATCACGGTCGAGAGCGGGGCGCGGAGCTCATGCGAGACAAGATCGACGAACTCGCTCTTG
This sequence comes from uncultured Gemmatimonadota bacterium, assembly GCA_964520315.1. Taxonomy (GTDB): domain Bacteria. The sequence goes on along the minus strand of CAZFNT010000201.1, from coordinate 4,868 downwards.
AGCCGGCCCGTTTCGCGCTCGCCGGTGATGTCATGGGCTACGAACGCTCTTCCAAGCATGGAGTCGTTCCGGTCGAGGACCGGTGTGGACGACACTTCGAGTAGACGCCTGTTTCGCGTTCCGATCGCGATCTCTTTGCGCCAGGTGGGATCGAAGGCACGAGCCTTCCGCCTGTCAGGGAAGACCTGGCTCTTCTCGCTACGGCGATCGGCGACAACCTCCGCGAGTGCCTCGAGCCCGTTGCCGGAGGGGCCACCGCCCGCGACGATCTTCTTGCCGGTCAGCTCGGAGCCCTCGATCCCCAGAATCGCCTCGCCAGCTGGGTTGACCGAAACAAGCCGGCCCTCGCGGTCGAGCATCACCACTGCGTCGGAGAGGCTGTCCATGATCGCCTGAATCCGTCGCTTCTCGAGCTCCAGGGCGCGCGTGCGGTCGGCGATCTTCGCCTCTAGCTGCTGGTTGGACGCCTCGAGGTCTTTCGCCAGTCGCAGATTGTCGGCGCGGAGCAAGCGCTTCTCGATAGCCTTGCGGAGGGTTCCGATGATCTGATCCGGGAGCACCGGTTTGGCCAGATAGGCGAACGCTTGCCGATCTATCGCCTCGACCGCCGAATTGAGCGACGCGTTACCGGTGAGGATGATCACCTCGGTGTCGGGCGAGATCGTCTTCAAGCGACCGAGCAGCTCCATACCTTGAATGTCGGGGAGTACTAGATCGAGCAGGATCGCATCGATCTCGCTCTTCTCGATCTCACGCAGCGCTTCGGCGCCGGTCTGCGCGGGACGGTACTCGAAGCCATTCTGTCGCAGAGCCCTAGAGACGATCTCCTGAACGAAAGGAGAATCTTCCACTACCAAGACACTTCCTGCGTCCGTGATTGGATCCCCTTTTTCTTCCACGGTCTCGACCTCACAGGGTTACGAACGCTTCGCGCACGCGGCTCTCGATGTTCCAAGGGGCAGTGTAAACCAAAACGCGGAGCCACCGGAGCGCTCATTATCGAACCCAACCCGACCTCCGTGCATCTCCACGTACTTCTTCACGATTGCAAGCCCGAGTCCGATCCCTCGTGTTGCGAATTCCGACTCTCCCGAGGAATGTCGCAGCGACTCCATGCTAGTGAAGAACTCGTCGAAAAGGTGCGGTTTGTCTTCTTCGGAGATCCCTATTCCCGTATCCGATACGCGGAATTCCAGCCACTCGTCGTCTACGGCGCGAACCACCAGTCGCACGGAACCTCTGTCGGGGGTGAATCTGATCGCGTTCATGAGGAGATTCAGGAGCACGTCGCGAATCTTGTCTCGGTCGACCGAGAGGGCGGGCAATCCCTCGGGAGCATCGATCGTCAAGTTCTGCCGCCGGGATTCGATGTGGGCGGCCAGGTCTTCGACTGCGTAGCGCACCAGCTCACCCGGTGTCGTCGGTGTCAGCTCCAGTTGGTCCATTCGGGCGAAGCCGGCGATGCGGGTGGAGAGCGTGGTCAGACGATCCAGAGTGCGCGAGGCGAGATTGGTAATGCGGGCCAGATCGGGATCGGTCGAGCTCGTCCTTCTCTCGATGATCGCGACGATGGTCTTCATGACCGACAGGGGGGTTCTCAGCTCGTGAGAGGTGACGTCGATGAAGGCGGCCTTCAAGCGCTCGAGCGATTCGAGATCTTCGCTCGCCTTGGCCAGGGCGGCGGTTCGCTCGGCGACCTTCGCTTCGAGCCGCTCATTCGCCGACTTGAGCTTCTCGGACAGTCGAGCGTTATCCAGCGCGAGGCGGCGCTTGTCCAACGCCCTTCGCACGAATCCGATGATCAGATCCGGTGTCGCCGGTTTCTCCACATAGGCGAATGCGCCGCGTTCGACCGCCTCGGCAGCGCTCGATACCGACGCATGGCCGGTGTGGATGATCACCTCGATCTCGGGTTGCCTCGCCTTGATGCGCCTCAAGACCTCCGTTCCAGGCAGATCAGGGAGCGTCAAGTCGAGGATCACGATATCGATCTCATTGCTATCTACGCTCTCGAGCGCGGCCTTCCCGGTCTCGGCGACGAGGTACCCATACCCGTGGCCTTTCAGAGCGTGACTCACCATCCCGAGCACTAGATCGGAGTCATCGACGACCAGGATCGTCGCGGGGTCGTTCATCGTGCCTCACCATCCAGGCGATCACCCTGTAGCCACTGTACACCCTGGTATTGGATTGGGAAAGGGCCGTTCCAGCCCAGGATCCGCCACCTAATGCGCGCTTCGCCTTCGTATCTTCACTCCAGGATCCTCAAAAGTCGCCGTTCCTCAAAAAGAGGGGACCTTGGACTGTACTATGCCCGCGGATACCGCAATCAAGACCACCAAGAAGCGACGCCTCGGCGACATTCTCGTCGAGATGGGCTTCATTTCGCGCGATGAGCTCGAGATGGCGGCGGTCGAGGCGAGCAAGACGGGGGCGATGCTGGGCGAGGTGCTGCTGCGTCTCGACTGGGTGACCGACGAGGATCTGCAGGCCGCGATCGCGGTGCAGTCGGGGGTGCCGATCCTCGACGTCGCGGAGACTCGGATCGATTTTGGGCTGGTGGGGCGAGTGCCGCACGAGTTCGCGAGCCGCTTCGAGATTCTGCCGATCGCGGAGCACGAGGGCGTGGTGGTGGCGGCCACGGCCAATCCTTTCGATGTTCTGGCGAAAGACAAGCTGGCGCGTCTTCTGGGTGCCCGCGTGGAGTGTCGCGTTGCACCGAGGGAGTGGGTGCTGAACGCGGTCGATCTCTACTTCAAGACCGCGCTGACGATCGACGAAGATATCGAGCGGATTCTGCACGGCGGTGTCGCCGGATCGAGCTTCGAAGAGAAGCAGATAGTGCGGCTGGCGGATCTGTTGATCGAGAAGGGTTACCTGCTTCAGTCCAGCGACATTCATATTGTTCCGGACCACAAGCTGGTGCGGGTGTTCTACCGAATCGACGGGGTGCTCTACCAACACTTTCTCTTTCCGATTCGCGTGTATCAGGCGCTGGTTACTCGATTCAAGGTTATGGGTGAGATGGACATTTCGAACCCGAACATTCCCCACGATGGGCGGATCCGTTTCAAGGGAGGGGTGGGGGAGTTCGAGCTGCGTGTGTCGACTTTTCCGACTCATCTCGGTGAAACGGTGGTGCTGCGCCTACTGATCTACAGCAAGGTGGTCGGCGATCTGCGCAATCTCGGCTTCGAGACGGCCGATCTGGAGCAGCTTCGAGGGACGATTCTGCAGCCTTACGGACTGATTCTGGCGACCGGACCGACCGGATCGGGGAAGACGACTACACTTTATTCGGCGCTGATGGAGATCAACAGGCCGGGCGTGAGCGTGATGACGATCGAGGACCCGATCGAGTTTGAAATCCCGACACTGCGACAGAGCGCGGTCAATCCTCGGGCGGGGCTCACTTTCGGCAACGCGATTCGTGCGGCGATGCGACAAGATCCCGACATTATTCTGGTGGGGGAGATTCGCGACCAAGAGACGGCCGAGCTGGCGCTGCGGGCGTCGATCACGGGGCATTTGGTGCTTTCTACTTTGCACACGAACGATGCGGCGTCGGCGGTCAATCGACTGCTCGATCTGGGTGTCAGCGCGAGCATGCTGGCGTCGGCGTTGACCCTGGTGGTGGCTCAGCGGCTGCTGCGGCGGCTTTGCCCGAAGTGCGGGAGCGAACGCGAGATCGAGGGCGGTGAGCGTGAGCTCTTCTTGCGGCACGATATCGATCCGCCTGAAACGGTGCGGGCGGCGGTGGGTTGCGACGCTTGCCATGGATCGGGGTATCGGGGGCGGATCGGGATCTACGAGATGTTGGCGGTCGACAGTGCGATGCAAGAGCTGATCTTCGGTTGTGCGCTGAAGAGCCGGATCGAAGAGGAGATGGCGGCGAAAGGGGCGCGGCTTCTTTTTCCGCAGGCGTTGCGCAAGGCCCAGCAGCAGCTCACGACGATGGAGGAGGTCCACCGGGTCGTAGCGCATGGCTGATTTCCGTTACCGAGCGATCGATTCGGCGGGCAAAGTTCGCAAGGGGACGTTGTTCGCCTTCGATGAAGCGGATGTGGAGCGGCGACTGGCGGGGCAAGGGCAGACGCTGGTCGACGCGCGGCGCAAGCGGGGGCGGGGGTGGCTGCGCGCCTCGCCCACAAGCGGCACGGTGCCGCGGCGGATGTTGATCGAGCTCTATCACCGGTTGGCGCAGACACTCGATCTCGGGTTGCCGATGCTCGAGGCGCTGGACGAGAATGCGCGGGTGCTGCCGTCGAAGCCGCTGAGGGCGATCCTGAGCGAGATGCGGGTGGCGATCGAGGGGGGGAACAATCTGCACTCGGCGATGGAGCGTTTTCCCGCGGTGTTTACGCGCTTCGATCTGAGCATCATCAAGCTCGGGGAGCGTTCGGGCGAGCTGCCGAAGAGCCTGGAGGATTTGGCGCGGTTTCTGGAGTGGAAAGAGGAGATCTCGGGGCTGATCAGGCGTGCGTCGATCTACCCGGCGTTCATCTTCGTGGCGATCACGGCTGTAATCGGTGTTTGGATCGGCTATGTGTTGCCGCAGATGGCGACGGTGCTGGAGGAGATGGGGATCGTTCTGCCCGATATGACCAGGTATGTGCTGGCGATCAGTCGCTTCGTGACGGCTCACTGGCTGGGGATGATCGGGGGGTTGGCGATGGTGGGGGGTGGGATCATGGCTGCGCTCAAGACGTCGCGCGGCAGGGTCGTCGTGCATCGTGTGCTGCTCCGAGTGCCGATCGTCGGCAGCATCGCGGCCAAGATCGCGTTCACGCGGCTCAGTCGCAACTTCGCAACGATGTACGAGTCGGGGATGCTGCTGGCCGACATCTTCGAGCTGCTCTGCAACGATG
>CAZFNT010000200.1:0-7135 GCA_964520315.1 uncultured Gemmatimonadota bacterium | reverse complement strand
CGTGCTCTGCGCGCGCTCGGCTATCTCTGAGGGTCCGCGCGCAGGGCGAGCATGAAATAGCTGAAAACAGTTCGTGGCGATGGTTTCGGCCCAGAAGCGCGCTTACACTTACGAGGTTCGCCTACCCCCCCATCCGAGCCAAAAAACTCTCTCCGGGAACCCGTTGGGAATGGAATCCGTTCACAGCAGTTTCCAGAAGGCACTGAAACCGATGAATCGAATGTGGAACTCCTGGGCGACGACCGGCCTGCTTCAGATCCTCGCGCCGGCCCTGCTCTCGCTAGTCTGCTCGACTACCGCCGTCTCCGCGAATCTCCTGCTGAATGGATCCGGTTTCGAGACCGGTCCCGACGGGTGGGACGTACTCGCCGAGCGCTTCATGCAGGACCCCTCCAATCCGATGGCGGAGTACATCGACGCCTACGACTTGGCGACCGCCGATCTCGATACCGTCCCCCAAGGGAGCTACTTCTTGGCGCTGCAGGGCGACCCATGGCTGCAGCGACACACAGTGCGTTGGCCGATGACCGCGCTGTCTCCCGACACCGACTACACATTCAGTGTGTGGGTGAAGGGCTGGATCGATGTGGTTGCGTACGACGAGTGCACCAACTTGGGGTTTTTCACCGACCTCCGTGTATCAAACGGCGACAGAAGCGTGCTCACCTACGCCAGCATGAGACTGATCTCCGGAGACGTTACGAGTTGTTGGTCACGCCTGGTTTTTCAGTTCAATACCGCCGACATTCCAGTGCAAGTCCGCCATCCCGACGGCATGTACAGCTTCAAGCTTCATTTCAGCACTACCAGGCAGCAGTGGTCCAACGAGTACGACTACCGGCTCCACGTCGATGCGGCCCAGCTCGAAGAGGGCACATCCGCCACACAATACGCTCCAGCCAATAGCTACGACATCGGTGTCGATGTGCAATCCACGGTGCTTGGAGACCCGCTGGCCGAGCGCGCGCTGCGACACTACAAGCTCTTTGAAGAGACCGAGCCGCTGAATTTCCGTTATTGGATCTATGCGGAGGATGGCAGCCCCCGCCCCCGCCCTCTAGGGTACCGGGTCGTCGATGCCTACGAACTCAACGACAATGGGCGACCGGACATCCTGATCGACATGGTCCAGATTCCCGATCCGATCGATGGAATCGGCACGATCGAGATCGACGCGAACGATCTCAAGGATGGAAGCGGGATCTACAAATTGGTCGTCGCCGCGCCGTTCGACCTGATCACCGACGAGCTGGTGTTCGGGATTCTGAAGCCGGAAACCCCCTATATGGGCGCCGATCCGAGCGACATCATATTCGGGGCGCAGCTCCCCCACTTCCGTTACTTGCACATGGGCCGAAACTACGACGGCTACGACTTCAACGACCGTCCCGAGTGCGAAGATATCCCGAACGGAACACCTGAGTGCACGACGAAGCGAATGATCGTGATGGGTCCGGATCCCGCCGTCACTTTCACCATGTTGAAACGCATTGGTATTCACCACCTACGCATCAAGCATCTTTTTCTGCCCGCGGCGATCGCGCCGACAGACGGCCTCAACGGTTATTGGGACCTGACTCAGACTCGATGGTTCGCGGAGCTGGTGAATGAGCACAACATGACCATCGACGCGATGATCGGCGACGAGATCGATGTCGTCGAGGACCTGTCGAAGTCGAATGCCGCCGGGTATCCGCCCTGGATGAGCCCGGTCGCGATCGGAGGCCCCGAAGGCTGGGAGGCGTTTTTCGAAGGAAACACCCGCGCCTACTACGAGCTCAGCCAGAGCCTCGGCGGACTGGTCGAAGGATGGGAGGTGTTCAACGAGCCCACGAGCATGAGAAACAACATGCCTCTGGAGCATTTGCTTCACCTCGACAGCCTGGCCACCGCCGTCTTCCATTCTCTCGATCCCGGAGCGAAGGTGGTTGGTTTCGGACTGACCGGAATGAGCCCACGGGGTCTCATTGCGTCGGAGGAGTTTCCTCAAGGTCGCGATGCTCTCTTCGGAGACTTCATCGAGGCGGGCGGACTGAACCACATGGACGTTGCATCGATCCGTTTCGGCAACACGGTCGAAATGGATACGTACGCCGATTCTGCGTACACCCATGGCCTCGCCATGCGCCTGGTTTACTGCGGTCGTGCCCTGTACACCGAAGTGAGCCGATTGATCGATGCCTACGACCCAGCCAATAAGGGTTTCCCCTTCTGGGCGACCGAGACGAATATCATGTCGGGGTCGGGCTACAAGAAGTTCGACGTGACGAACGCGGCCGACATCGGTCCCATCGGGCGGCGCGTGGATCCGCATCGAGATGCGGCGCGCTTGGTCAGCCAGCTTTTCATCAACGCCGCTGCCACCGGCGTGGAGCGAGTGTTCTACTTCAGCTTCGACAACGTCGAGTTCAGCGGGATCTTCAACGCGCCGTACCGGTCGCTCGTCGATGTGTACAGCTCTCCTCGGTCGGCATTGATGGTCACCCAAAACGCGATACGCTTGCTCTCCGGCGCCGAGCTTGTGGAGCAGACCCTCACCGAGTCGAAGAGCGTCGTACTGTTCTTCGAGAATCTCACCGAAGATGTCGTGGTGCTCTTCCGCCCCGATCCTACCCTTCCCCCTCTTCCTTTCGAGCTCAACGAGCAAGCGCTCGTTCTCGATATGTTCGGCAACAGACTCGAGCGTCCCAACCTTGGTCCCGAGCCGGTCTTCATTGTCGGCACGAGTGTAGACCCGCACGAGTTTACCCGCAACCTAGAGCGCCAGATCAGAGTGCCGCGCCCACAGGACGTGAGCTCTCCGACCTTGGAGTTCGATCACATTCCGTCGGTGTCTCCCACGCGTTGGGACTTTGAATGTACTCCACATATGTGGCTCAGTCAAGACGACAACCTCTTTGACAAGAACGTCACTCTCGGCAAGCGCTTCGGCGACACGACCGAGTACGGTGTGATTATCTCGGGTGAGTACAGCTGTGGGTACGACGACGATCTTCCCGGAGTTCCTACGGCTATTCACAGCGATTTCACCGTGATGTCGGGGCTGGAGCTGAAGACGACGTATCGGTACCTGAAGCAACAGGTCGTCGCCCCTTCGGGATTCGTGCGCGAGTACTTGGGAATCAAGGACCGCGAGGGCACACAGGAAGGCGTGTTCCTGCTGGCCACCAACGACGATAACGTCACATCCGACCCACGCTACCGGATCGAGGATTTCAGAGTCGCATGGGCGATGCCGGTGATCGAAGGCCACCTTGCGGTTCCCGAACACACCGTCGACCTGATGGAGTTGTTGACCGAGAACGATTTCGAAGTGAACAACGGGACGGAGTATCTGCTCGACATCGTGCTCTACGCATGGGACGAGGACGCCGAGATCGGCGTGGATAATGTCTCCTTCACGGACACGCCCTGACACTGACGTCGATTTGGGGGCGATGAACGACGATGCGTTGCTCTCGGGATGCCGCAGGCGAGAGCCGGCGGCACTCGAGGCGCTCGTTCGGCGCTACGCCGCGTCGGTTCGTTCCGTTATCCGTGGAGTGGTCAACGATCCCGATGAGGTCGAAGACGCATTTCAGGAGACCTTCCTTGCGCTGGCCGACCCGAGCGTATTCCTGCGCGTTCGCAATCCATCGACTTTGCGAGGGTATGTGCTGACGATCGCGCGCAGGCGTGCGACCGACCGGCTCCGGCGGCGCTATCGCGATTCCCATCGGCGAGCACTTCTGGAGAGGGAGATCGACCCTTCGTCTGCTCCCGAGCCGATCGATCCGGGATTCCCGGGATTCGAGGAGTTGCTTTCACTTCTTCCTCGCTCCGAAGCGGGCCGCAGAGGCGCCGTCCTCCTGAGATTGCGCTACAAAGACTCGCTCTCCTACGATGAAATCTCGAGTCGGACAGGCATTCCACGCGGCTCGATCGGCCCAACGATCGCGCGCACTCTGGGCAAGCTCGCGAGGCCGGTTCGCCGCCGAGTCGGAGAGGAGATTTGGACGAATTGACGTATCTGAATCGGCGCGCGCGAGCGACCCCTTCGGTAGCCTGGAGATAACGTGGAACATCCTGATCGCTCGACTTTGCTGCTGTGGCTCGAGCCCGCCTCCGAGGCCGGCGAGGCTGTGGTGGCCCATCTGGAATCCGGGTGCGAGCACTGTGCCGAACGACTTCTCGAGCTCCAAGGCGTAGATGCCTGCCTGGCGGCAGCCGCCCGGATCGAGCGGGAACCCACCTCGGACGAAGGGCCCGACGACGAGTCGACCGAGAATGCGATCGAGGCTCTGTCCAACGAGCTGGCGGCTTGGAAGGTGAATCACCTGCGCGGCCAGCGTGCGCTTGGTCAGAGAGGATCCGCCGATCAGGTCTCTCGCACCTTCCGAGGAGATGGATTCGATGCTACGTTGCGGATCAGCCGGGATCGCGGGGGGGGCGGATCGATTCGCGGTCGGCTGCTCTTGGCGCTCGGGTCGCCCTCGACCGAGGTGTTCCTGACTCAGGACGGAGACCCCTGCGGACGCTCCTGCCTGGATAGCCGCGGGCGTTTTCGCGTCGATGAGGTTCCGGAAGGGCAATACGAGCTGCGCTTCTTCCTCGCCGATCAGCGAGAGGTCGTTCTGCACGGAGTCGACGTGCCGGGGTCCTCGACCCGGGCTTCGGATCCGACTCCGGCGGGGCCGACACCGACTCCTTGAACTCAAACTCCCCATTCACCGATCAGGCTTCGCGGGAGGTCGAGCGGAATCCCGCGCGGGCTCTTGCGCGGGCGGACGAGGCGCTCGAAGCGCAGCCGGCCGATGCGTCGCGAGAACGGCGAGCTGAGATTCAACTCGATCGGGGGCGCGCGCTGGTAGCTTTGGGGCGGTATCGAGACGCGCGCGAGGCGTTCGGCGAATCGGAAGGCCGTTTGGGGGAGTCGATCCGTGAGGCCCTCGGCGAGATAGGCAGAGCCGAAGCCGTGTGGGTTCTGGGGGAGCACGAGGAGGCCCGTCGCTATGCCGAGATGGCGCGGACCCGTCTCGAAGCTCTCGGCGACGAACTCGGGTTGGCTTGGGTCGACGTAACCCTCGCGAACATGCACCACCACAATCTCGACGGCACCGGCGTAAACGAGGTCTTCGACCGATCCCGAGCCGTGCTCCTGCGCCTGGGTGCGGAGGTCCGCGCGGCACGGGCCGACGTCTCCTGCGCCAACGCTCTTACCTATCAGGGCCGCCACGGTGCCGCCTTGGAGCGCTACGAACGGGCGCGTCGGGTTTTCCAGGAAGCAGGCATATCGAGGCGAATGGCGATCTGCGATCTCAATCGCGCGATCGTACATCAGATGCGAGGAGAGTTGCGCGAGGCGGTGCAAGCTGGAGAAAGCGCCCGAGAGGTTTTCCAGGCAGAGAAGTTGCAGACCTATCAAGCCTTCGCCGAGACCAATCTCTCCGAGGTGCTGCTCGACCTGAATCGAAACCAGGAGGCGCTCGCGATGGCCTCCTCAGCCACTCGCCACTATGCCGCCGAAGAAATGGAGTACGATCGGTCGATCGTCGCTATCAATCTGGCACGCGCCATGGCCCGAACCGGCGATGCGGCGGGGGCACGCCGAGAGCTGATGCAGGCTGGCGATTTCTTCCGTGCCGAGGGATCCCATATCTACTCGGGGCTGGTCGAAACAGACCTTGCGGTGCTCGATCTCCAGCGCGGTGACGCTCTCGCCGCCACCGAGCGTGCGCGCGCAGCACGCAAGACTCTCTCTAGCCACGGCACTTACGCGGCCTACGCGCTTTTGGTCGAGGCGCGCGCCACCGAGTATCACGATCCCGACGCCGCCCTCGCGCTCAATCGCGAAGCCCTGGAAAGCGATGAGATGCGCGAGCTCATCTGGCTGCAATACCGATCGCGGCACCGAGCATCAATACTCCTCGCCCAGGCCGGTCACCTACGTGAAGCCCGAGTCGAGGCGGATAGAGCAGTGCGCCTGATCGAGGAGGCCCGCGCCGGATTGGCGGGAGACCTGGCGAAGACCGCCTTCCTCGACGACAAAGAGGAAGCCTTCCGCGGGGCGGTCCGCCTTCATCTTGAGGCCGCGGACCACGAGGCCGCGCTGCGAGCGATCGAGGCGGCGAAGTCGGCGGCCCTGGTGGAGCTGCTCTCGGCGCGAGCGTCCGGGGACGCGGCGCAACCGGGGTTGCAGGGAGAGGCAGCGAAAACATGGAAGGAGTTCGAGCGCGTGAGGGGGGACTACTCCGCGCAGGTCTCGGCGGCCGCGGCGATCGAGGAGGCCAACGGCCCCGGAGACGACACCGACGAAACGACTCCGCCTCTGTTGGCGGCCGCCCGACGAACTTCGGCGCTTGCCCGCGACTACGACCGCCTGAAGAACGAGCTTGTGCGACTCGGTCATCGCGACCTCGTGGGACTCGACCGAATCGACCCGATCGACCGCGACGGAATCGCCGCGCTGCTCGAGCCCGGGGATCGATTCCTGGAGCTCTTTCTTCTCGATGGACGCGCGGTGGGAATCCTCGTGGGGCCCGATCGATCGGTGATCGCCGCCGACTGTGGCGAGGAGGTGGCGCTCCGCGAAACGATCGTCGAGGAGTGGCACGCGGACATGACCGACCTAGGCCTACTCGACGCGGGAGCGAAGGGCCGCCATATGGGCGCCTTTCTCGACGCCGCTACCGAGATGCTCGATCGGCTCGGCGACGCGATTCTCTCCCCCTTCGAGGCGCAGCTTCGTGGCGTCAAGCGCCTGATCTTGGCTCCGCATGGTGTGCTCCATGCCCTTCCGATTCCTGCCTTGCGACTGAATGGGGAGCATCTCGTCGAGACGCTCGAGCCGATAGTCGTGCCGAGCGCTTCGGTGCTACGAACGATCTCCGGGCGCAGACGACTCGAACGAGGATCCGGCGGCGGCCGACCGCTCGTGATTTCCGCTTCCGATGGCGACGCACCCGAGATCGGCGCCGAGGCTCGTCGAGTGGCCGCGATGCTCCCCGGTGCGCGTCTCGTCGAGGGGAGGAACGCAACGGTGGCCGCATTCAGGGAGAAGGCGCCCCATGCCGGATTGCTCCACCTGGCCAGCCACGGCGAATTCACCGAGGGATCGCCGATGGCGTCCGCTCTGCGCCTCAGCGACGGGTTGCTG
>CAZFNT010000199.1:0-7152 GCA_964520315.1 uncultured Gemmatimonadota bacterium | reverse complement strand
GATCGACGCGGATCTCCAGGGCGCCGCGGAGGAAGAGCTGGAGAAGGGACTCGCGCGGCAGGAGACCAGGAAGGAGTACGAGGTTACTCGGGAGGAATACCTGGAACGGATCGAGGCCGGCGAGACCTTTGACGGCAACTTCAGCCCCTACGTCCAGGGAGCGATGATGGCCCTCGACCCCCGCACTGGCCGACTCCTGGCGCTGGTCGGCAGCCGCAGCTTCGACGAATCGCAGTTCAACCGCGCCGTCCAGGCGCCCCGACAGGTTGGATCTCTATTCAAACCGATCGTGATGACCGAGGCGTTTCGGCGAGGTCGAAGCTCCGCCGACATCGTCCTCGACGGCCCGATCGTGATGGACACCGGCAGCGACGAGCTCTGGGAGCCGCACAACTACGATCGCACCTTCAAAGGACCTATCACGCTGCGCACCGGGCTGATGCTATCCCGCAACCTCGCGACGATACGGGTTGCCCTCGATGTAGGAATCGAGCCGATCGTGGCGCTCGCGCGCTCCTTGCGAATCGAGTCCCCCCTTCCCGCGGTTCCTTCGCTGGCGATCGGTGCGGGCGATATCACGCTCTGGGAGATGGTTCGCGCATACACGGCATTCGCCAACGGAGGCGTTCTGGTCGAGCCCTTCGGGATCCTGCGGGTCGAAGACCATTCGGGGCGGATTCTCGAAGAGGGAAGGCCCCGAAGAAACGCGGTGCTCACGGAGCAGGTGGCCTACCTGACAACCAGTCTGCTGCGTTCGGTTATGGACGAGGGGACGGGACAATCCGCTCGAGCGTGGGGGTTCAAGCGACCGGCGGCGGGCAAGACAGGAACAACCGACGACCACGTCGATGCCTGGTTCATGGGATTCACGCCCGATCTTCTGGCCGGCGTATGGACCGGTTTCGACGACCGCACCTCATTGGGAAGGAAGCAGGCCGGCAGCGTGGTCGCACTGCCTATCTGGGCGGAGTTCATGAAGCGCGCGCTGGTCGGCAAACCGGCGCGCGAATTCCCGGTCCCCGATGGAATCGTCTCCGCCGAGATCTGCCCCGTGACCGGGCACCTGCGCGGTGTCGACTGCCCCTCCAGCCGGCTCGAGGTCTTCCTCCCCGGCACCGAACCCGACGTCTCTTGCCGGCACCCGCTAACCGAGCTCGCCGACGATGCCGACGCCAGTGACGACGAACCCCTGGGGCTGGAGTTCTGACCTCCGCCGGCGAATCCATCGGAAGCCCACTTGCGGCGGCCGCGGCGCTGCTCCTGCTCCACGTCGCACTCGCCGGCCTCGCCTGGACCTGCGCGCCGATTCCGATTTCGATCGCGGCGACTCTCCTGGCCTCCCTCGTTCCACTGCGCTGGATCGCCCCATCGACCACACTGCCGAGCCCGCGCACAATCCTCAGCGTCGCCATCGCCGCACACGCGATCCAATGGGCGGCTCCGCCCGCGCTCTCCGACGACCTCTTCCGCTATCTGTGGGACGGACGCGTTCAGTTGGCGGGAATCAACCCCTTCGCCCACGCCCCCGACGCCCAAGAGCTCACCTTCCTGCGCGACCCGCTCTGGGACTCCATCAACCACAAGTCGGTCCCCACGATCTACCCGCCCCTCTCCCAGCTCCTCTTCCGGATCGTGGACGCCCTGTGGCACTCGCCCTGGGCCATCAAAGCGACCATGGGCCTCTTCGATCTCGGAATCGTCGGACTCCTCTTGGCCTCGGGTGGCCCGAGGGGCCGACGCGCCGCACTTCTCTACGGCTGGTGCCCCCTGGCGGCGATCGAAAGCGCAGGAAACGGCCATATCGATGCCTTCGCGATCTTCTTCGTCGTGGCCGGGGCGCTCACCTTGGCTGGCTCGACTCCCGCCCGCGCACGAGCCCGCCACATCGCCGTCTGGGCAACCGCCGCGGCAATCGGCGCCAAGCTCCTGGGGGTCTTGCTGTTGCCCTCTCTCGCCGGAAAGTACGGTGCCAGGGCCGCGGCATGGGCACTCGCCTTGGCCGCACTCACCTACCTGCCCTTCGCCGGCGCGCGCTCCGCCCTCTTTGAAGGACTCTCGATCTACGCGGCGACGTGGAGCTTCAACGGGGGAATCCATCCCCTGCTCGCGATGGCGATCGGCAGCACCGCCGCGCGCCTACTGCCGATCGCACTGATCGCCGGCATCGCGTGCGTCCTCTATCGGCGAAGCGCATCACCGATCGTCGCGGTCGGCATTCTCACCTCGATCCTCGTCCTCACCGCCCCCGTCGTGCACCCCTGGTACCTACTCTGGCTCCTCCCCTTCGCCGCACTCCGCGCATCGCTCTGGCCTTTCGTGCTCGCGGCCACGGTGTCGATCTCGTACGAAGTGCTGGCGGGTTACCGACTCGAAGGAGCGTGGGAGCCGGCCGACTGGACACCGTGGGCGGTCTACCTTCCAGCGCTGGCGACGGCTCTCTGGGAGGGCTGGACCACCCGGGGCGGAGTGAATTCCAGCCGCAGCGAGGTGAGCCCGACGTAGAGGAATCCGGCCTGGAAGAGGACTAGAAAGGGGATCGACCCCCAATAGCCGGCCCATATCGCGTAGATGATCGCGATCGTGAAGTAGACCCCCAGCGCAACCTCACCAAGGCCGAAAAGATCGCGCGACCCCGAGTACGCCTTCCCTTTCCAGCCGTCCCCCCGCGACTCCACCCGGTACTTCGGCGTGCGGTGAAACTCGCCCCGATGACCAAAAAGCGCCTCGACCACCGCGCGCCCGTTGTTGAGCGAGAGACCGATGCCGAGCGACATGATCGCGAGAATCCAAGGAAGCCGGATCCTCTGCCCGGCCTCCCGCGCAGTGACCCCGTAGAAGGCGACGACCGACAAAGTGGCCAGCACGAAAGAGGCCGCGTAGATCGGCAGCGCCGCCCCCCCGAGCATCTCCCCCCGGAAGGGCAGAATCGGCAGCACCAGTAAGGAGGGCACGAGCATGAAGAGGTATGAGAAGTTGCTGCAGAGGTGAAAGAACGCCTCCACCTTTCTCGAAAGCGGCTGATCGGAGCGCATCATGCGGGGCAGAATCTTGATCGCGGTCTGCACCGAGCCCTTCGCCCACCGATGTTGCTGAATCCGGTAGGCGTTCATCTCCACCGGCAGCTCCGCCGGAACCACCAGATCGGGCAAAAAAACGAAACGCCACCCGGCGAGCTGGGCCCGATACGAGAGGTCCAGATCCTCGGTCAACGTGTCGTGGGACCACCCCCCGGCCGAATCGATCGCCTCGCGACGCCAGATCCCCGCCGTCCCGTTGAAATTGAAAAAGCGGCCGCTGAGATAGCGTGCGCTCTGCTCCACAATGAGATGACCGTCGAGCAAGAAGGCGGCCACTCGCGTGAGCGCCGAGTAGTCGCGGTTCAGATGCCCCCAGCGGGCTTGCACCATTCCGACCTCAGGATCGCGGAAAGGACCGATGGCTCGCCGCAGAAAGGACCGGTTCGGAAGAAAGTCGGCGTCGAATATCGCCAGCAGATCGCCACTCGCCCGGCGCGCCCCCTCCGCCAGCGCACCCGCCTTGAACCCCACTCGATTCGCGCGACGCAGATGAACGATGTCGACCCCAGAGCGGCGCAGCTCGTCGATCACCGGAGCCACGATCGCGGGAGTGTCGTCGGTCGAATCGTCGAGCACCTGGATCTCGAGCAGCTCGACGGGGTAGTCGAGTGCCCCCACCGCACGGATCAAGCGCTCCACGACATGCCGCTCGTTGTAGATCGGCAGTTGAACCGTGACCCGGGGCAAAGGCGGATCGAATCGCTCATCCGGCGCCGGCTCGGCGCGGCGGTGCTTCAGATAGAGTGCGAGCAGAAGATAGCGGTGCGCGCCGAATACCACGAGCCCCGCTATCGCCATCAAGTAGAGAATGGGAACGAGCAAGAGCGCCTCACCGCGAGGGACCAACCGTGAGCCTTCGATCTCATGGGGCCGGCGCATAGTCCGCCCGCTCGCCGTTGGTGTCAAGTCAGGGAAGTCCCTTCGGGGGGACGCACTGCATTCAACCTCCGTGCCAGGCAGCCACGCATACCCCGTTGCTGCGTCGCATGCATAACGACCCCGGCTCCGTACGATCATCACCGAGCATGCCGCACCGGCGCCGGCATGGGCAACTGACACGCCCAAGTCTGATACCTTAAGCGATGCCGATGAACGCACAGCGCATCCTGACCCGCTTGACCAGTCGCCGCGCCGTCACAATCGCCATCGTTGTGATCGCAGCGCTGTACACGCTCGTCTCCTTGGCGAAGTGGTTCGGCGACGTCGACAGCTACCATTGGGATTTTCACGCCTACTACTACGCCACGCTTGCGCACTCGCTCGGGCTGGATCCGTACGACGCAGACGACGTTCTCAAGGTTGCCCCTGAATCGCTGAAAGTGCCTTTCGTCTACCCGCCGCACGTTCTTCTGATCTTCCGGCCGCTCCTGACCCTAGAGTACTCGTCGGCGTGCAGGCTGATGCTGGCTCTCAAGCTCGTTGCGTGTTGCTGGCTCGCCTACCTTTGGGTGACATACTTTCTCCGTGACGAGCGGGACATCCTCCTCTTTCCCGTCATGGTCTTCGCCTTCGGCGGCACCCTTCTCGCCGACATGCGTATGGGAAACGTATCGATCTTCGAGCAGGCGCTTCTCTGGACGGGTTTGTCGTGTTACGTCCACCGTCGGTGGGGACTCTACTGCCTGCTGATCGTCATGGCATCACTCCTGAAATTCGTCCCCGCCTTCTTCTTGGGTCTGCTCTTCTTCGCGGACGCTCCACGCTTGAAGCGCCTGACTCTTCTGACTGCATCGGCTGGTAGCATCGGTCTCGTGCTCGTTCTGAACTACCTATTCCTGCCATCGAAATTCGCCAGCTTCGTGGCGAACGCTTCAGTGCTGGACCACCGGAGTCGCGACAATCCATGTCTCTTGGCTCTACTTCGGGACACGACCGATTCGATTCTCGGATCTTCCAGAGGTTCGCCCGATATCATCGCGTGGTCGGCATTCATCGCCGTTGCCACGGCGGTGCTACTAATATCGCTGCTGGCCTACGTTTCAATGAGCCAGGTCGAAATGAAAGGCAGCGCCCGGCGGCGGATTCTCGTCATGCTTGCTACGATTACCTATGTGCTCGTGGCGCCTCGACTTATGATTTACTCATACATTGTAGCCATACCGGCTACATTCTACGTGCTCAAAAACGCCATCTCCGTCGACAAGTTCCTCTTGCTGCTGCTTTTCATTGTCTTGTTACCGCGCCTCATGGTCAATTTCAACTGGTGGATCTACTCGCCCATGATCATGTCCGGGTGCGTCTGGGCTCTGCTCGTTCATCAGCTGGTGAGACCGGCGCGGACTTTGGCGCGAAGAGACGTGTGAGGCTTCGTCCCCTTCCTCCGTCACAAAGAGCGCCGGATCAGCCACCGCGCGGAAGAACGACGATGGTCCGAAAGAAGCGCCGGCGGCTGCCGGTGGAAGCGCGCGAGCTTGGCGATCGAATTGAGCAGTGGCGCCGGACGCGCACGAAGCGCGGTCCGATGCCATCGGATTTGCGGGATGGCGCGGTTTAGCTGGCCTCTCGACACGGCGTTTGCGCAATTGCGCAGGCGGTGCGCTTGGAGTACAACGCGCTGAAGCGACGCGTTGAGGCATTGGATGACGACGCGCAAGCGAGCGGAAGTCCTTGCAAATGCTGTGGATCGTGCCATCTGGAAAAGCACGATCAGCGCCTACCGCCTTGACACGACCGAACCGCCGGGTTGGCCACTTCGCTTTCCATGGAGATGTGTTCCAACGCCCACGGTCCACGACCTCGACGGCGACGGGCGCCTGGAAACCCTGATCCCGTCGATAAGTCCAATCCACCAAACACCGATCGACTCGTCGCGTGTTCATGTCATCGGCGCCGACGGAGAGGCGGCGGCCGGCTGGCCCCTTCTTTTCGAAGACATGATCATCGAAAGCGAAATCGCCGTCACCGACCTCGATCTGGATGGCGACATGGAGCTCATCTTCGGAGGAGGCAGGAACAGCGAATCGGGATGGCTCTCCGGGGCCGTGGGTGTGGTTCGAGATGGGGCGCTTGCCACTGAAGGCGGGTGTGCACGATGTGCGAGTCAGTGCCCCGAAGCTCCCGATCGTGATCGACCGCTGGCTGCTCACCACGAGGACTCGCTTTCCATTGCTCGACGAGCGACCGCATGCCTGGTAGCCAGACAAGAGCGGCGGAGTGGACTCGGCGCGCGTGATACCATGAGGCGTTCACGGAGGTGCGCCCTGGAACCCCAACGAACCAAAACCGAAGAGCTCAGCGCTCGAATCGTGGCGATCGTGCACCCCCTACGGATCGTTCTCTTCGGGTCGGCGGCCCGAGGCGAGATGCACGCCAACAGCGATTTCGATGTTCTGGTAGTGATGCCGGACGGCACTCACCGGGGTCGAACCGCCGCACTCATCTACAAGGGCCTCTGGGGCTTCGGATTCGCGAAAGACATCGTGGTCGCGACCGAACGTGATCTTCTGGAACAAGCTAAGAACCCCTACAGCGTGATCCACCACGCCGTGAACGAGGGCCGGGTGCTCTATGATGCGGCCGCATGAGTCCTCGGCCGGGTCGGCGCCGGAATGGCTGGCGCGCGCGCGTGGTTCGCTGAGTCTCGCCAAAGTCGTCATGCCGAAGGGTGGGTACTACGAGGATCTATGCTTCCAGGCGCTCGGTAGCGAGAGACGAAGGGTGGGTTGGTCACCGGGAGCCACGCCAAACACTGTCGGCAGTGGCGGGTCCTTTTGGTTGGCGACCCGGACCAGATCGTGCTTTTCGGCTCGCGCACCAGAGGCGACGCCCGGCGAGACTTCGACCCGGATCTTCTCGTCGTCGAGCCGAGCGACTTGCCCCGCTTTCGGCGCCCGACCCGCTATCGCCATGCGCTCCGAGAGCTCCGCCCGTCCAAAGACCTCATCGTCTGGACCCCCGAAGAAGTGGCTGACGGGAGCAACGTGCCCAACGCGTTCATCGCCGATGCTCCGGGCGAAGCCCGAGTGCTCGAATCCCGGCCGGACTCGAGTGGGTCGCGGCCAAGGAGGAGGACCGGAAGCCTGACCCGGAAGTTGTCTGGGACCCCGATGGGGGACGCACTGCGGATCGGGTTCCG
>CAZFNT010000198.1:0-7214 GCA_964520315.1 uncultured Gemmatimonadota bacterium | reverse complement strand
CGTCCGCGGTGGCTCCTTCCGGTGCTGGAGGCATCGATGAGGCGCGGGCGTGTCATCGCTCTGACGCGGCGAATGGCGGGGGAGTTGAGCGACCTGGCCGGTGTGGCTTCCGCTCGAATCGAAGTCATTCCGAACGGCGTGAACGACACTCGATTCGCCCCCAAGCTCAGAAAGCGGCTCCGCCCCGACGCCAGGCGGCGCCTCGACTTGGCGGACGCTCCAACCGCTCTTTTTGTTGGCCACGATTTCAAGCGAAAGGGGCTCTTGCGGGCGGTGGATATGCTGGCGCACTTCGATTCGGCGGTGTTGCTGGTTCTGGGCGCCGATCCGAACGACCGGCGAATTCGGAGTTTCGTCGAAGAGCGGATCGCAGAGGCCGATTTGCGCCAGAGAGTTCGTTTTCTCGGATCGCACGAGGATGTCGAGCGGATCTACGCAGCGGCCGATCTTCTGATCGCTCCCAGTCTCTACGAGGGCTTCTGTCTCGCGGTACTCGAAGCGTTGGCGTGCGGGCTGCCGGTCGTTGGCACTCCGCGGGCGCTACCGGCCGAATTGGGAGATGAGGGGCCGGCGCTCCGCAGGGTTTCCACCGGCGCGTCTTCGGAGCAGCTCGCGGTCGCCATGCGCGAGATGTTGCGTTGCTCGCCCGAGGCCCAGGAACGACATGCCCTCGCTATGTCTGCGCGTTTCTCGTGGTCTGAAGTCACGGAGTCGACGCGCGCGGTCTACGAGCGCTGATTCTGAACCGCGCTGCCCGGCACCACGAGATCTCCCAATTCGGGCGAGCGCACCCAGGCCTTGGTTCCACCGTCGTAATCGGTTGCTCGCAGAATCAGTGTTGCCGGCGATCCGGCAAGAACACAAGGTGTCGTCCCCTCTGGGTCTTCTCCACGCATGATCCTGATGAAGGGGTTGTGGTTCCACTCGTCGCCGATCGTGGTTGGATCGGTGTGACCGGGATGGACTCGGGTCTCGTGCGGCAAGGTCATGAGAAGATTCATGATGGAGTGGCGCAAATCATCGAAGGAGGTGTGGCCCGGTCCGACGCAACCTCCGATACTTCTCTTGAAGAGCGTGTCGCCGGTGAAAACGTCGGTTTCGTTGACGACCAGAGCGATCTGGCCCGCCGTATGCCCCGGTATGTGCAACACTTCGATTCTCAAGTTGCCCGTCTCTATGATCTCGCCCTTCGTGACGGTCCGTGTGACTCCGCTGATCGCATCCGCGTCACCTACATGGGCGACCAGATCCGCGCCTGTGGCGGCGAGCACGGCGGCGTTATTCTCTATGTGGTCCGGATGCCGATGTGTCGCGATGACGTGTGTGATGTCGATGCCGTCTCGCTCGACGATTCGCAGCAGAGGCTCGACATCCGCACCGGTATCGATGAACACTCCTCGTCCCCCGGCGGAGAGGACGTAGGCATTTGAGAGCCAGCGATGGTGTCGGGTTTGGTCTATTTGCATCTCAGTAGAGCTCTCTACTCGGAGTCAGTTGACGCCCGATGTACATCCACCAAAGTCTCGCAAGGCAGCGCCCCGGCGAACACCATGACTTCGCCGTCCTCATGACACGGTGGCCCAAAGAGAGTCTGCAATGCTGCGACGGTGGGGTTGTAGAACTCCAGCGGCACACCATGGAATGGCAAACCTGGATCGCCCGGCGGCAAATAGTGATTCCGATGGAGCACGATCACGCCGATATCGAGCCGGTAGAGCGCTGAGCGCGCCCACGCCGGCTCGTCGGGAATGCCGTCCAAGGGCGATCTCAGTGCGGCGAGGAGAGGCTCCTCGCTGATCAAAGTGAATGCGTGAGCCGGATTCCGGCTTATGTAGCCGCCGACTATCGGTTTCTCGTGAACCGTCTGTTCGTACATGTAGCGCGCCACCATCGCACCGACATGCTTTCCGACAGGGAAGATCGGCAGATTCAAAACGGCCTTGTCCGCTGGGATTGCTCTCAGACTCTCGAGGATCGGGCTGTAGCCTGGATCGATCTCCTCGTAGGGTGCGATGGTCGATTCGAAGGGGATGATCACGGCCAGAAGGAGAGTGAGTCCCCCGGCCCACCGGTGCCCCCTTCGCTCCTCGATTCGTTTCAACAACGAAGCGCATCCGATCGCGGCCAATGGAGCGAGGGCGAGCATTGTACCCAGAATCATCCGCGATGGGGCGCGTGCGACACTGAGCCCAGGCAGTCGCCCGAACAGCCAATATGGCATCGGAATCCCGATGACCTCGGAGTCGAATCCGATCCGGTGCAGCAGCTTGTCGAGCCCAAGCTCGCTCAGTAGGCGACCGTCGGTGCCCACGAAAACGAAACCCGCGATGTGCAAAAAAGCGCCGAGCGTGAGCACCCAGAATGCGACCGCCATCGACATGAGAAAACGCACACTCGGCGCCCCACCGCGCCGGATTCCGATCACGGCAAGGATCAGCGCCGAATAGCCTACAAACACGATCTGCTCGAGGGCTGAAGGGCGTATCGCGTACCCCTCGTGGTAACGGGAGTAGAACGCGTAGATCGGCTTCACCCAATCGCCCCAGATTGGATGGAAGGGTCCTGGCGTGACGGCGCCGAAGAGATCCCCGACGACGGCATTGATGCCTGGCGCAACGGCGGACCCACTTGTGGAAACATGGCCGAGTGTCAACCAGGGCAGGAGGAAGGGCATCAACACAAGCCCGGCAACACCTCCGGCCAGTGTGATAACGCCCCAGAGCCGCGGCTGCAGCAAGCGACGATCGCTCACCACGAGCGCGTATAGTAGGTGCAGCCCGAGCCAAATCGCCATCGTGAACAGGTGATACCAGGAGCAGAGGCCGGTCAACCCGAGGAAGACGCCGGCGGCCAGGGCGTCCCGCACTCGCCGGTGCTCGAGGAGGCGCATGGCAAAAAGCGCGACCAGAGGAATGAACTGCGCTGCCGCGAGGTTGGGATGTACGGCGAAACGGGAAGCGAGGTAAGGAGAAAAACCGTATACGACACCACCAATGAAGGCGGCTCTGCGATCACGCACGAAGTAACGGGCGAAGAGGTAGCCCGAGAATCCGCAGAGAGCCCAGTTGAAGAGCTGAATCAAATTGTAGCCAAGCGTGTCTCCAAACACCTTGTAAGTGCCCATCGCCAGCAGGGCGTTGTAGTAACAGTTATCGATCTGCACCAACTCAGCGCCGAAGGGATGGAATAGCATGTTCGAATGAGTAAACATGCCTTGGAACCAGGTTCTGGCAAAAAGCCAGTTGAACCACACGAACTGGTAAGTGTCGCCGGCCCCGACATACGCCGACCGCGCGAAGATCGGCATCGGATAAGAACACGCGGTAGCGATCAGAAAGTACCCCGCCAGCGCATCCAGGTGAAAGCGCCTCACGACATTGGTGGGCTGCTCTGGAGCGATTGTTCGCTCAGCGGCTTCTGATCCTTGGCTATCTCGCATCGGTGGGAAGGATCGCACAAGCAGCTAGGACTTCCCATGGCCTTTCTGCGGGGCTGACGGACCTCGATCCCATTCCGGTCTCCGCGGCCGAGAAACCCGGTATGATCTCGTCGCCCCTCCGCCAGCAGAACTCAGGAACTCCCATGACCACACCCCCCACCAGCCGGACCTTCGATTTCTTGGCATCCGCCCCCCACCAAAGGGCGAAGTTGAACAGCGAGTCGCTCAAGCGGGATTTCGCGGCGCACCTTCGCTACTCCCTCTCCAAGGATCGCTTCACGGCGACACGGCGGGACCAGTACTTCGCCCTCGCACTGGCGGTCCGCGATCGGGTCGTCGAGCGGTGGATCAAGACCCAGCAAACTCACCACGAATCGGACGCCAAGCGGATCTACTACCTATCTCTCGAGTATCTGATGGGTCGCGCTCTGCACAACAACATCATCAATCTCGGCTTCGAGGAGGTGGTGCGGGACGCTCTGGACGAGCTCGGCATCTCGCTCTACGACCTCTTGGAACACGGTGTCGACGCCGGACTCGGCAATGGCGGGCTCGGCCGGTTGGCGGCTTGCTTCCTCGACTCCATGGCCACGATGGAGCTTCCCGCCTTCGGCTACGGGCTCTGCTACGATTACGGGATCTTCACACAGTCCATTCAAGAGGGACGTCAATTCGAGAAACCGGACGAGTGGCTCCGTGAAGGAAACCCGTGGATGGTGGAACGACCGGAGTACACGGTGGAGGTCCACTTCGGCGGGAGAGTCGAGACCCTTCACGGCCAATCGGGCATGCAAGTGCGCTGGGTCGACACCGATACCGTCATCGGGCTCCCCCACGACGTTCCGATAGTCGGGCATGGCTGCAATACGGTCAACAACCTGCGGCTGTGGTCCGCCAAGGCAAGAGACGACTTCGACTTTCACGATTTCAACCGTGGCGACTACTTCGGCGCGGTCGAAGAGAAGAACCGCGCTGAGAGCATCACCAAGGTCCTCTACCCGAACGACAACAACTACGAAGGAAAGGCGCTGCGCTTCCGCCAGCAGTACTTCTTCGTTTCTTGCTCGTTACAAGACATATTCCGCCGATTCGTGGCGGACCACGACCGCTTCGACGCCTTTCCGGAGCGAGCAGCCATTCAGCTCAACGACACCCATCCCGCCCTCGCTGTCCCTGAGCTGATGCATATTCTGGTCGACCAGCATCAGGTCGGTTGGGAGGAGGCGTGGGAGATCACACGGGCTTCGACCGGCTACACCAACCACACCCTCCTACCCGAGGCCCTGGAGAGGTGGCCGATCGAGTTCTTCGAGACATTCTTGCCACGGCATCTGCAGATCGTGCACGAGATGAATCGCCGTTTTCTGAGGCGCGTCCAGACCAGATTCCCCTTCGACCGCGAACGAGTCGGGCGAATGAGCCTGATCGACGAAAACGAACCGCGCTCGGTTCGCATGGCCCACCTCTCGATCGTAGGTTCGAAATCGACAAACGGCGTCGCCGCGCTCCACACTCACCTGCTCCAAACCCGTCTTTTCCGTGACTTCTTCGAGCTCGATCCTGAGAAGTTCAACAACAAGACCAACGGCATCACACCGCGCAGATGGTTGCTCCTTTCCAATCCCGGTCTCTCGGAACTCATATCCGATCGGATCGGCACTGGGTGGGTCACCGACTTGGACCTCCTCCGGCAAATCGAGCCGACCACCGACGACGTTGAGTTCCGTGTGGCCTTCCGCGGCATCAAAGCCGCGAACAAGGACCGCTTGCGTGAAGTCATCTTACAATGCACAGGTGTTCGAGTGCCCTCCGACGCAATCTTCGATGTTCAGGTCAAGCGTCTTCATGAATACAAGAGACAGCTCTTGAACCTGCTGCACATTGTTCACCTTTACCTACGCATGAAACAGGACCGCTCATGGTCTCCACCATCGAGGGTGTTTATATTCGCGGGGAAGGCGGCTCCAGGCTATGCAATGGCCAAGTTGATCATCAAGCTAATTCACTGCGTCGCCGATGTCGTCAACCACGACG
Source organism: uncultured Gemmatimonadota bacterium (assembly GCA_964520315.1). Classification (GTDB taxonomy): domain Bacteria. The sequence goes on along the minus strand of CAZFNT010000198.1, from coordinate 1,741 downwards.
ACACAATTCGAGAGAAGTTGCGCGTGGTCTTCCTCCCCAACTATGGAGTGTCGCTGGCGCAAATGATCATTCCGGCGGCCGACGTGAGCCAGCAAATCTCCACTGCCGGCATGGAGGCATCTGGAACTGGGAACATGAAGTTCGCGTTGAATGGAGCCCTAACGATCGGAACCCTTGACGGAGCCAATATCGAGATCCGAGAAGAAGTTGGTGACGACAACATCTTCACGTTCGGCCACACGGCCGATCAGGTCGAGGCGCTCCGTTCCGATCCGGACGGGCATCCACGGTCGATCTATGAGGCCGACAATGAGATAAGGCAAACGTGCGATCTACTCTTCGGCGACTTCTTCAATCGCGACGAGCCCGGCATCTTCCGATCGATACAGGAGCGTATTCTGGACAATCCCGATCCCTATCTGCACTTGGCCGATTTCGCCGCGTACCGGGAAGCGATGCAGCGAACCTACGATCGGTACGAGGATAAGGACGGATGGACGCGATCGGCGATACTGAACGTCGCCCGCATCGGGAAGTTCAGCTCCGATCGCACGATCAAGGAGTACAACGACGACATCTGGCAGGTGACGCCGATCCCAATCGAGGTTTGAGATCGGCATGCTAGCGGCATCATCTTTGATCTTGGGCTGGGTCGCGGTGGGGTACCCGGGGCTGATGGCGCTTCTATCGATAGTGCGGCCGAAGCCGCATCGACCAGATCGCTCGCACCTCCCCGAAGTCGCCGTTATCGTGCCCGCCTGCACCGAGGCCGAGTCAATCGACGCGAGGCTGGATAACCTGTTGCGTCTTTCGCCATCGCCCCGGTGGATAATCGTCGTCACTGACGGCTCGACGGACGACACAGAGGATGTCGCGAAAATGCGAGATGATCCCAGAGTTGTGGTGCTTGGCGCGCGTAAGCGAGGCGGCAAACTGGCTGCGCTTCGCAGGGGCCTTCAGGCGCTAGAGGGGCGACTCGACCCGGATGACGTCGTCGTGTTTACCGATGCCAATACCGCATTTGCCGACGACGCTATCGGGCGACTCGTCCCGCACTTCGCCGACCCTTGCGTTGGCTCGGTAGGCGCGGCTCGGCGCATTGCTGGTGGCCGCGCACTACACAGTTGGTTACACGCGTACGAGTCGCGGTTGTTGGCCTGGGAAACCCGCGTCGGTTCCGCCATCGGCGCGGCCGGGGAGCTGCTGGCGATCCGCTTCGGTCTCGCCGGAACACTCTGCGCACGCCTCCACCACGGCACGGTCAACGAAGACTTCGCTCTGGCGATGGGTGTGGTCGGGGCACGCCTAAGGCATGTTTTCGATTCAGGACTTCTTGCGACAGAGCCGATCTCGATTCGCCGCAGGGAAGAGCTGGTTCGGAGGACTCGGATCAGCGCGGGGCGCGCTCTCGACCTTTTTCGTCTCTTCCGCGAACCGTGGATTCGTCGGCGCCCCTGGGTTGCGGCGCAGGTTGTTTCGCACAAAGGGCTCCGCCTGCTGATTCCGGTCGCGATCTTGCCGGTGATTAGCGCGACGATCGCGGCGATCGATCCCAGCCATCGGCTCCTCTACGGATCGTGCGCGGTCGCGGCATGCGTGCTGTCTGCCGCGCGCCGCCATCGCCGAGAGCTTAGGGTCCACGCAGAAATGACTGGGGACTCTTGCATCCCATCTGCACCACATCTCCGGTCGATTGGCGAGCGCCCCAAAACCCGACAATGGCCCCCGAAAACCCTGGTGT
>CAZFNT010000197.1:0-7287 GCA_964520315.1 uncultured Gemmatimonadota bacterium | reverse complement strand
CGGCAAGCGTGCCCCGGCACCTGTAGACCCTCGGCCACCTCTGCCGTCGGCGCGACCTGATCGAGCTCGCTGATCTCCACTACCGTCGGCACTTCGACCTTGGCCCGAACACGCGCGACGATCTCGAGCCCCCGTTCCATCCCAGGCCCCCGCTCCGCGGCAGCCCGTGTTCGAGCCCCTTTGTCGAATGCGGAACGAAACACGTAGCCGATCCGAAGCGAGCGACAGAGATCTCGCAAAAATGTCGCCACCTCGATCGCCATCTCCTCCGATTCGAGAAGTGCGGGCCCGGCAACGAGAACGAGACGGTTTCTGTTTCCGATCTTGAGCGGCCCCAGCCGGAGCTCCGCCACGCGCGAAAGCTCGATCATGCCTTCCTCGACATATCCGGCTCCTCCCGCGCGCCCTTTCCGGTGACCCTCACACGGCGATCGAGGCTGGCCCGCACGAAGGCAGCGAAGAGCGGGTTCGGCCGAGTGGGACGCGACGAGAACTCCGGGTGAAATTGTGTCGCTACATACCAGGGGTGGTCACGCAGCTCCAAAATCTCCACAAGCCCCAGGTCGGGGTGGCGGCCGCTGAAGACAACGCCCGCGCTTTCGAACGACTCTATGAACTCGTTGTTAAACTCGTAGCGATGTCGGTGTCGTTCCACGATCCGCGACTCGCCACCGTAGGCACTCCGGGCCGTGGTCCCTTCCCCGAGATCACACGTGTAGGCCCCCAGGCGCATCGTCCCCCCTTTCTGCCGAACCCCCTCCTGATCGGCCATCAAAGAGATGATTGCGTGGGAAGTATTCGGATCGGCTTCGAGGGTGTTGGCCTCGTCAAGGCCGAGCAGATTCCGCGCGATCTCGATCGCCGCGATCTGAAGCCCCAAACAGATCCCGAGATATGGAACACCTCGCTCCCGGGCGTAACGAGCGGCCAGCAGCTTTCCCTCGAATCCGCGATAGCCGAAGCCCCCGGGGACGAGTATGCCGTCGACATCATCGAGCAGCGCCTCGGCTCCGGCCCGCTCGAGGTCCTCGGCGTCGATCCACGAGATCGAAAGGCGGGCCGAGTTCACTCCGGCCGCGTGAATCAAGGCCTCGGCGACCGATTTATAGGCGTCTCGAAGTGAGACATACTTCCCGACGAGGGCGATCCGCACGACTCCTTCGGGGTTCTCCATTCGGGCGAGCATTCGCTCCCATTCCCGCAGGTCGGGATCCGCACAGGTGAGCGAGAGGCGCTCGACGACACCGAGGTCGAGCCCGCCGACCGAGAGCTGTGTCGGCACGCGGTAGATCGATGGGGCGTCTTTCATCTCGATCACCGACTCGAGCGGCACGTTGCAGAAAAGCGCGATCTTTTCGCGGATCGACCGGTCGAGGGAACGCTCCGTCCGGCAAAGCAGCAAATCGGGCTGAATCCCGATCTCTTGCAACTGCTTGACGGCGTGCTGGGTCGGCTTGGTCTTCAGCTCGCCGGCCGCGGCAATGAAGGGAACGTAGGTGAGCTGGATCACCATCGTCGAATCGATCCCCCGGCGGTGGCGGAACTGCCGAATCGCCTCGAGAAAAGGCAAGGATTCGATGTCGCCGACTGTGCCGCCGATCTCGGTGATCACCACATCGAGCTCCTGGGAGCGCTCGAGCGTGGCGAAGCGATCGATGATCTCATCAGTGATATGGGGAACGACCTGGACCGTGGCGCCGAGGTAATCGCCCCGCCGCTCCCTAGCGATGACCGAGTTGTAGATCTGGCCGGTGGAGACTGAGTTGTGCCGTGAGAGGGGACGGTCGAGGAAGCGCTCGTAGTGCCCCAGGTCGAGATCGGTCTCCGCGCCATCGTCGGTGACGAAGACCTCGCCGTGCTGGAAGGGGTTCATCGTTCCGGGATCGACATTGATATACGGGTCGAACTTCTGGATCGTGACCCGCAGGCCTCGGCTCTCGAGCAAGAGACCGAGAGAAGACGAGGCGATCCCCTTCCCCAGCGAGGAGACGACGCCCCCCACGACGAAGACATGGCGGGTCTCGTGTTTCGGCGGCATGAACGGGTCTCCGTGGGCGGATCGTGGCATGGCTGCGAGGATCCTGGCTATCCTATCAGCTTTCGGAACCACCCATCTTCAACGGAGCCACGTGAACGACGCCCGACGAATCGCCGGAGCCATGCGACCCGAGTGGCCGATCTTCGCCCTATCGATGGTCGCCACTCTGCTCTATGTGCTGCTGAACTCCGCGTCGATCTGGCTGCTAGGCTCGGTCGTGCACACGATCTTCGCCCCCGCCGCGGAGCCGAGCGCTCTCGCCGAGGCCGGTGGATCGATCAACGCGCAACTGAAGACGTGGACCGCGCATTGGATCTGGGCGGACACGCCGATCGATACCCTGCGTCGGGTCGCCTGGGCGCTCTTTTGGATCTTCCTGTTCAAGAACATTGCCCTCTACGCGAAAAACACCTCCGTCGCGTGGATGCAGACCCGCCTCTTGACCCGCCTGCGCAAGCTGCTCTTCGACCGGCTCCTGGTGCTGCCGATGGGCTTCTACGACCAGCGGCGGACCGGTGAGCTCGCCTCGATCGTGATCAACGATGTCGCCAAGATCCGCGCCAGCCTCACCAACAGCCTGCAGCGTCTGATGACCGAACCGATCAACGTCGTCGCTTTTCTGGGGCTGCTCTTCGTCATCAACTGGCGCCTGACCATCGCCGCCGGGCTGATGTTCCCGATCTCGGCCGGGCTGATCCATTGGATGGGCACGAGCATCAAGCGAAAATCGCGGCGGACGAGCAAGCAGATCGCCGGCGTCATGGGCGTGCTGCAAGAGACCCTGAGCTCGATCCGCGTGATCCAGGCTTTCACGATGGAGAAGGCGCAGTCGGAGCGATTCGATGGGACCTCGCGCCGATTCTCCGCTCTGCTCTATCGCCAGGCCCGCCTCGCGAATCTCTCCTCTCCCGCCACCGAGATGATCGGCGTGAGCATCGGGATCGTGCTGCTCTGGATCGGCGGCCGAGAGGTGCTCACCGGGAGCGGAATGGAATCGGAGGACTTCATCCGCTACCTCTTTCTGCTCTTCTCGGTGATGCAGCCGATCCGAAACCTCGCCCGGGTGAACAACCAGATTCAGGACGGGCTCGCGGGGGCGGGACGTGTGTTCGGGCTCCTCGACACGGCCCCTTCGATCGTGGACAGGAAAGGCGCGAAAGCGCTGGGCGGATTCCGCGAATCGATCCAATTCGATAATGTCGGCTTCACCTACGAAGGGGCGGAGGTGCCTGCTCTCGACGAAATCGAGCTCAAGATCGGCTCGGGGACGACTGTCGCACTCGTCGGAAGCAGCGGCGCTGGGAAGTCGACCCTGGTCGATCTGATCCCGCGCTTCTACGAGGCCAAAGAGGGCTCGCTTCGGATCGACGGGGTCGACGTGCGCGATCTGACCATCGCCTCGTTGCGCGGGCTGATAGGTGTGGTGCCCCAAGAGACCGTTCTTTTCGACGCGACGCTAGAGGAGAACATCCGCTGCGGCCGCCCCGGAGCCTCGCGAGAAGAGGTACGCGCGGCGGCAAGGGCGGCCCACGCGCTGGAGTTCATCGAGGAACTGCCGCAGGACTTCAGCACGCGGATCGGCGAGCGCGGCTTGCGCCTGTCCGGAGGGCAGCGGCAGCGGATCGCGATCGCCCGCGCGGTCCTGAAGGACCCCCCGATCCTGATTCTCGACGAGGCGACCTCATCGCTCGACAGCGAGTCGGAGCGCGACGTGCAGCGGGCGATCGACGAGTTGGTGCAAGATCGCACCGTGATCGTGATCGCCCACCGCCTCTCGACCGTGCTCCACGCCGATCGAATCGTGGTGCTCGACAGGGGGCGCATCGTCGAGACCGGAGCTCATGAGGAGCTGATGCTCCGGGGCGGAAGCTACAAGCGGCTTTATGAGATGCAGTTTGCTACCGGGGCTGGGAAGGGGGCGTGACCACAGGGGTCCGCTCCGCGTCGAAACGTCAGTCGCCGCGATGCGCTCATGCAAATCGCCGCTCCGGAGGGCGCGGGGCGACGGGGTCGGCCTGGCGAGGTTGCCGCGGGGACCAGCAGCCCCTAAGTGCGCAGTCCCCCAGGATGTTCTTCTTGGAGATCGTGGGAGCTACTCTTGCGAATGGTCATCTCTCGACAAACGACGACCCGCGTTTCCGCCTTGATACCCGCACGCGGGGGCAGCAAGGGGATTCCCCGGAAGAACCTGGTGCCTTTTCTCGGCGAGCCCTTGGTTGTGCACAGCGTTCGCGCGGGGCTCGAGGCGCGCTCGGTCGCTGATGTCGTGGTGTCGACCGACGACGACGAGATTGCGGCGGTGGCGCGCGGCTCAGGTGCTTCCGTGCTGCGACGTCCGGCCGATCTTTCGTCCGATAGGGCCACTACCGAGAGCGCGATCGACCATTTTCTGAAGGCCGGGGCGGGGCCCTACGCCGACCTGATCGTGCTCTTGCAGCCGACGAGCCCCTTGCGTCCCGAGGGGGCGATCGACGAGGCCGTGGCGCGGCTCCGAGAGGGCGGATTCGACAGCGTGCTCTCGCTCGCGCCGGCGCACCGCTTCTTCTGGAGTGTCGAGGGGGACGAGGCTTCGGCTCGATACGATTTCATGAAGCGGCCGCGGCGGCAGGATCTGGCGGCGGATGAGATGGCGTACGTCGAGACCGGATCGATCTATGTCTTCACGCGGGAGCATTTCGCGCGCTCGGGCAACCGGCTCGGGGGGCGGATCGGCCATGTGATACATTCGGAGCCCTACGCAGTCGAGATCGACACTCCGGCCGACCTCGCCGCGCTCGAAGGAATAGCTCGATCGCTGAGGTCGGCGGCCGATCGCGAGTAGATGGATAAGTCCATGCCAGCTTCGCCCCCCTGCTTCACGGCCGGCGATCGCAAGATCGGCGGTGACGCTCCCTGCTATATCATCGCCGAGCTCGGGATCAACCATCAGGGCGATCCCGCAGTCGCACGCCGTCTGATCGAGGCCGCGGCTTTGGCGGGCGCCGACGCGGTGAAGCTGCAGAAGCGGAATGTCGCGCGGATTCTCACGCGCGAGGGGCTCGATATGCCCTATGTCAACCGACACAGTTTCGGCGAGACCTACGGGGAGCACAAGCGAGCGCTCGAGCTCTCGGAGAGCGATTTCGCGGGGCTGCGTGACCATGCGGCGGAGCGAGAGCTGCACTTTTTGGCGTCGGGGTGGGACGAAGAAAGCATCGATTTTCTTCTCGAGCTGGGGGTGCCCTTCTTCAAGATGGCGTCGGCCGATCTGACGAATCTGCCCCTTCTGGAGCACACGGCGCGCAAGGGGCCGCCGGTGGTTCTCTCGACGGGGATGGCCTCGATGGACGAAGTCGGACGGGCGCATGCGCTCGTGCGGGAGCTCAACGGATCGATCGGTCTATTGCAGTGCACTTCTACCTACCCGAGCCGCTTCGAAGAGATCGATCTGCGTGTCATCGAGACCTACCGCGCCGCCTTTCCCGAGGCGGTGATCGGCTACTCCGGGCATGAGCGTGGCATCTCCGTGTCGGCGGTGGCGGTCGCTCTGGGTGCGAAGATCGTCGAGCGACACTTCACTCTCGACCGCACCATGAAGGGGGGCGATCACGCGGCCTCGCTCGAGCCACAGGGTTTCGCGAAGATGGTGCGCGACATCCGCCACGTCGAAGAAGCGCTCGGCTCGGCCGACAAGCGTATGCACAAGACGGAAGCCCCGATCCGGCTGAGGCTGGCAAAAAGTGTCGTTACAGCTGAGCGGATCCGCCGCGGTGAGACGATCGAGCGAAACGCGCTCACGACCAAGGGCCCAGGGACCGGCATTTCCGCCGCGCATCTCGACGAAGTGATCGGCCGCAAGGCCGCGCGCGACCTCGAGCCGGATCGCGTAATCAGGCCGGACGACCTCGTATGAAGCGCGAGGTTCGCGATAAGGCTCGCGCGATCCGCCTCGTCGGCACCGACATAGACGGTGTCTGGACCGATGCCCGCATGTACTACGGCCCTGAGGGGGAGCTGATGAGAGGCTTCTCCACCTACGACGGCATGGGTGTTGCTCGTCTGCGGGCGGCCGGAATCCCCACCGCGATCCTTACTTCGGAAGACACTCAGATCGTCGCCCGCCGCGCCGACAAGCTGGCGATCGGCGAAGTGCATCTCGGCGTGGCCGACAAGCTGGCGTGCATGCGGCGAATTGCGGGGGAGCGGGGTATCGAGCTATCCGAGATCGCCTACATCGGCGACGACGTGAACGATGTCGGCCTGCTCGAAGCGGTCGGTCTCTCGGCACTGGCGCCGCAGAGCCCCTTGGTGGGTCGAATCGAGGTCGATCTGGTGGTGGGCCGGCGCGGTGGCGAAGGGGCGTTTCGGGAGCTGGCGGAGCTGATTCTCGAGGCCCGGGCCGAGTCTGAGCTCTAGCTCTGAAATGGAAAGGTCGCCGCTGTTGAAGGTGTACAACGCGCTGCTTCCGGCGGCGCGGGTCGGGCTGGCGGTGGCGCCGATCTTCAGCGAGAAGCTGGCGCGGCGAGGGCGGGAAGCGGCACTTTCCCTCGATGTGGCGGTGCGCGAGGTGGATCGGCTTCGCTCCGACGGGCGGCGGGTGCTGCTCTGTCACGCGGCTTCGGCCGGCGAGTTCGAGCAGATCAAGCCGGTGCTGCGAAGGATCGACCGGAAGCGACATATTTTGGTGCTGAGCTTCTTTTCGCCGACTATTCGAGACACCGCTACCGAGAGCGATCTCGCCGACGCCGCGTGCTATCACCCCCTCGACTTCCGGCGCGACGCCGATCGCTTCTTCGCGCGCATGCGCCCCGGCGACTACCTGATCACCCGCCACGACCTGTGGCCGAACCACCTCGCCGCCGCTCGACGGGCCGGGGCGCGAACCGTGCTGATCAACGCCAATCTGCACGCCCGCTCGCTCCGGCTGCGCCCCTGGGCCATGCCCGCCACCCGCGCCGTCTTCTCTCTCCTCGATCGCGTGCTTACCGGCTCGGAGCGTTTGCGCGCACGTCTCGCCGCTGTCGTCGATCCCGGTCGGATCGAGGTCACCGGAGACACTCGTCTGGACCAGGTTTGGGAGCGGGCGCGCTCGAGCGGAGCCCCGCCCGTTCTGCCGGGATCGTTCCTGGATCGGCGACGGGTGCTGGTCTTGGGCAGCGTGCTGAAGAGCGACGAGCGGGTGCTCTTCGCGGGCTTTCGCAGGGCTTTCGCGCGGCCAGACGCCTCGATCGACCAACGGATGCTCAGCTTGCTCCACGTGCCGCACGAGG
>CAZFNT010000196.1:4407-7330 GCA_964520315.1 uncultured Gemmatimonadota bacterium | reverse complement strand
CGCCGATTTTCCCGAGCGCCGAGTGGCGGTGCTCGCGGTCGACCCGACGCGGCGGCGGACCGGAGGCGCGCTGCTCGGCGACCGGATCCGCGTGAACTCGGTCGCCGCAACGGGGCCTGAAGGGAGTCGGCGGACCTACTTCCGCAGCATGGCAACGCGTGCGTCGAACCGGGCAACGAGCCGGGCTCTGGGCGACGCGATTCGGCTGGCGCGGCTGGCCGGGTACGATCTGATTCTCGTCGAGACCGCGGGGATCGGGCAGAGCAACAGCGAGATCGTCGAGCATGTCGACCTGACTGTCTACGTGATGACCTCGGAGTACGGCGCGGCGACGCAACTAGAGAAGATCGACATGCTCGATCTCGCCGACCTGGTGGTTCTCAACAAATACGAGAAGCGGGGCGGTGAAGACGCGCTGCGAGACGTGCGAAAGCAGATCGAGCGGAATCGGAGCCCGGGCGACGGATGCCCGCCCGCGCCGGTCTGCCCCACGATCGCGAGCCAGTTCAACGATCCGGGCACCGTGCGACTTTACGTGGAGCTGATTCGCGTGGTCAACGAGCGGACCGGCGTGGAGTGGAAGAGCGGCGTCGTCGCCAGCTGCTGCGATCCCAGGAAGGCCGAGCTGATTCCGGCGGAGCGGGAGCGCTATCTGGCCGACGTGGCCGACTCGCTCGCGGCTCACAAGGAGTGGGTGCGGGAGCAGGCCGAGCTGGTGCGCCGGGCCGATCGCCTCGCGCACGCCATCGAAGAGATCGGTGAAGGGGCCGAGGACGCCGAATCGATCGCCCGCAGGCTCGAGGAGATCCGCGGGAGCGTCGACCCGCGGGCCGGCCGTGCGCTCGATGCGTGGGAACGCACCGCGGCCGAGTACGGCGAAGACGAGCTGGTGACGAGGGTGGGGGAGAGGAAGCTGCGAACGCCGCTACGCCGCGAGTCGCTTTCGGGCTTGCCGATCCCCCGGGTGGCCTTGCCCGGCTTCTCCGATCCCGGCGATCGACTCCAGTGGCTGATGTTGGAGAATCTGCCGGGCCACTTCCCCTTCACGGCCGGTGTTTTCCCCTTCAAGAGGGAGGATGAGAACCCGACGCGGATGTTCGCGGGAGAAGGCTCTCCCGAGCGAACCAATCGTCGTTTCCACTACCTATCCGAAGGTCAGCCGGCGGCGAGACTCTCGACCGCCTTCGATTCGGTGACGCTTTACGGGCGCGATCCCGAAGAGCGGCTCGACGTCTTCGGCAAAGTGGGCAACTCCGGCGTCTCGATCTGCACCCTGGACGACGCCAAGAAGCTCTACTGCGGTTTCGATCTTTGCGCGCCGAGTACCTCGGTCTCGATGACGATCAACGGGCCGGCCCCCACGATGTTGGCCTTTTTTCTAAACACCGCAATCGATCAGCAGGTCGAGCAGCATCTCGCGGAACAAGGGCGGCTCGACGAAGTGAGGGGAGCGATCGAGACCGAGTGGCGAGAGAAAGGGATCAGAGCACCTGGATACTCCGGTCTCGATTCGCCGCGGGCAGAGCCCGCTCTGGGACTGGCTCTTTTAGGATCGTCGGGTGAGAGGTGGGTCGAGCCCGAAGTTTACGAGCGAATCGCAAGCGACACATTGACCAAGGTCCGTGGGACGGTCCAGGCCGACATCCTGAAAGAGGATCAGGCTCAGAATACCTGCATTTTCTCGATCGATTTCGCGCTTCGTTTGATGGGCGACATTCAAGAGGAGCTGATTCGTCGGCGTTCCCGCTACTACTACTCCGTTTCTATCTCCGGCTACCATATCGCCGAAGCCGGCGCCAATCCGATCACGCAGCTCGCCTTCACGCTCGCCAACGGTTTCACATACGTCGAGTACTACCTTTCGCGCGGAATGAAGATAGACGACTTCGCACCGAGTCTCTCCTTCTTCTTCTCGAACGGCCTGGATCCGGAGTACGCCGTTATCGGTCGAGTAGCTCGTCGCATCTGGTCGGTCGCGATGCGGGATCGCTACCGCGCGTCGGAGCGCTCACAGAAACTAAAATACCACATTCAAACTTCAGGTCGCTCGCTTCACGCCCAAGAGATCGATTACAACGATATTCGCACGACTCTGCAGGCGCTCTATGCCTACTACGACAACTGCAACTCGCTCCACACGAACGCCTTCGACGAGGCGATCACCACACCAACCGAAGACTCGGTGCGGCGCGCATTGGCGATTCAGCTCATCAGCCAGAAAGAGCTGGGCATGGCTAAGAACGAGAACCCCTTGCAAGGCGCTTTCATCGTCGAAGAGCTGACTCGCCTCGTTGAAGACGCGGTGCTGGAGGAGTTCAGGCGGATCAGCCGCCGAGGTGGCGTGCTTGGCGCAATGGAAACACAGTATCAGAGAGGCAAGATTCAAGAGGAGTCGCTTCATTACGAGACGCTGAAGTGCTCCGGAGAGCTTCCTATCGTTGGTGTGAACACATTTCAGCGCGAGGCGGCCGACGCGGTGGAGACGCCGGAGCTGGCGCGTTCCACCGAAGAAGAGAAGAGGGCGCAGTTGGAGAATCTGCGCGCATACCAGGCGAGGTTTCGCGACGAAGCCATGGAAGCCCTCGATCGACTCGGCGCGGTGGCTTCGTCTGGAGAGAACATCTTTCGCGAGCTTCTTCGCACAGCGCGCGTAGCCTCGCTTGGGCAGATCTCGCATACCCTTTTCGAAGTTGGCGGACAGTATCGAAGGTCGATGTGAGGGAATGAAAATGACGCACAAGTCTCCGATTCGAGTGTTGATCGGAAAGCCGGGGCTCGACGGGCACGACCGAGGAGCGAAGATCGTCGCCAGGGCGCTTCGAGATGCCGGCATGGAGGTGATCTATACCGGGCTACATCAGACTCCCGACATGATCGTCTCGGCCGCGCTTCAGGAAGATGTGCAGGCGATCGGCCTTTCGAT
>CAZFNT010000196.1:3173-4397 GCA_964520315.1 uncultured Gemmatimonadota bacterium | reverse complement strand
TCGATCCTCTCGGGTGCGCACATGACTCTTTTCGAGCGAACGAAGAGGTTGATGAAGGAACGAGGATGTGACGACATGGTTCTTTTCGGGGGTGGGATAATCCCCAAAGACGACGTGCGAACACTCGAGTCTATGGGTGTCGATGCCCTTTTTACTCCGGGCACACCGACCGGCGAGATCGTCGATTACGTGAAGGCGGCGGTCGAAGACCGGGCGGGGAACGCGGCTTCGTGAACGCCGATCTCCTGGCCCAAGGTGTGCTCGCTGGGGATCGCAGAGCGTTGGCACGAGCGATAACCGCCGTCGAATCGGGAGCGGAGGAGTCGGCGCACCTGATCGATCTGCTCTACGCTCACTCCGGCGGCGCGACGACGATCGGGGTGACCGGGGCGCCGGGAGCCGGAAAGTCAACTCTCGTGGACCGGTTGATCGAGGGGCTCAGGGCGGAGGGAAAGAGCGTCGCCGCGGTGGCGATCGATCCATCCAGCCCTTTCACCGGGGGGGCGCTACTGGGGGATCGGGTTCGCATGATGCGCCATCACGCCGACGAGGGGGTCTTCATCCGATCTATGGCGAACCGTGGGCGTTTTGGTGGATTGGCCCCAACGACGCGATCGGTCGTGCACCTGCTCGACGCGGCGGGTTTCGACGTTGTGATAGTGGAGACAGTCGGCGTCGGGCAGGCGGAAGTGTCGGTCGCCGCAAGCACGATGTCGACGGTGTTGGTGTTGGTTCCCGGGCAGGGCGATGGGATTCAGGCGCTCAAGGCCGGCGTCATGGAAGTGGCCGATATATTCGTGGTCAACAAGGCGGATCGCGAAGGGGCGGATCGCATGGTGTCCGCGGTCGAGGGCATGCTCCAACTCGCCGATCCGCCCCCCGATCGGAGCCCACTGGTTCTGGAGACCACAGCAACCACCGGAGAAGGGATCTCTTCGCTGCTCGAGGAGCTGAGCGAACACCGCGCGTGGCTTCGATCGGCGAAGAGGCTGGAGGGTTTTCGCGTCGACGCCGCCGAAGAGGAGCTGCGCGATGCGCTTGGCCATCATCTGACCGAGTGGGCGATCGACGCGCTCGACGACAAGGACGCCTGGATCGCCCGGCTGGCGCGTCGAGAAGTGGCGATGCCTCGGTTGATCCGTGTGGCTGAGAGGGCGCTGCGCGATCGCGCCGAAGGCAGAGCCTAAGGGTCCGGAAAGAAACAAACGTGCCACCTCGCATCCC
>CAZFNT010000196.1:0-3163 GCA_964520315.1 uncultured Gemmatimonadota bacterium | reverse complement strand
AAATCTGGGCGCGATCTGACACGTTTGTTTCTTTCCGGACCCTAACCTTGACGCCAGGGCGGTCGCTTCGTACGCTGCCGACTCCAAAGCCAGCTCGCCACGCCATCCCAAGGACCCGCTCCTCCATGGGCTCCAAACTCCTCACCACTCTTCTCGCATTGGTCGCCTTCAGCCTCGCCGGCTGGATGATCTCGCTTCAGCTCTCCAATCGGCGGGTCGTATTCGAGGGGATCGAGGCGATGCGAAGCGAGCTGGTCTTTGCTCTTCCCGAGGGGGAGGAGCAAGCAAAGGCCAGAGCGACGGTGACCCGCTATGTCGAAAGCGCAGCCGGTTTCGAACGCACCGTGTCGCGCTCAGAGCTCTTCCTCTCGAGACAGCTTTTGGCGACCGCGGCCACCGACAGCCAAGTTACGAGCGCCGAGGCGCGCGCGATTCTCGAAGCGATGCGAGCCCAAATGACCGAAGCCGGCACGACCGTGTTGATTGACCCCACAGGACGCACCCAATGATGCGAAAAATGGCAGCTCTCGCCTGTGTCGCCATCGTCATTGCTTCGGGATGTGGCGAAGACGCCGTCGTTCCTCCGGGAAGCGAGACCGTGATCAGCGGCAGCGTGAAATCCTCCGGCGGAGCGGTGATCGATGGCGCCACGATCTCTGTTCGTTACCAGCTCACAGACACTATTCCCCGGGCGGAATCCCGGCCTCCAGAGGGCCCCAGAAGCTCAAAGGCAGCGACGCTCGATTCGCTGCTTGGCTTCTCGGTTCGGCAGCGGGGTCTTGCAATCGAGCTCGATTGGGCGGTAGATACTCTCGCGCTGATCGACTCTTTCATGGTGAAACGGAGCATTCCGGCGAGCGACACTTTCGAGACGCTCTTCAGGCTGCCCGCCGCGCCGCCCGACACAGCCTACTCGTATGTTGACAGCGTGCCGGTTCTCCCGGGCACATTTCGCTACCGATTCTTCGCTGAGCTCCCAGGGCTGGGCTTGGCTGGAGACTCGATATCCCTTGCGATCCCGCTCTACACGCAGTTGGGTGTTCCCGCTCCGAATCCGATGATCGATTCGATGTCGGTACCGTTGGCTCTTGTTGCCCCTACCGGTTATCGGGCCGAAGTGCGCACGAGCGGCGGCGATTTCGTTGCTCTGCTCGACCAAGCCGACGCCGCGGCGGGAGAGAATCGGATCTTTGGTTGGAATGGCGCGGACAGCCTCGGCGTCCGCCCCAGGGGCGGGCTCTATTGGCTACAAGTCGAGCTCACCCCGCACGATGGCGATCCGGCCGCCCTACGGAGCCCGGTTTTCTTGAACGAAGGCACCGATGCCACGACCGACAGCCTCGGCAATTACAGCATCGAACACCTCGACACCGGCGTGCTGATCCGCGTCGTCGACTCCGAGGGCGAGGTCGTGGGGTCGGAAGAAGTACTGCAGACGATCGAGGTCAGCGCATCGGCTCCCGGCTTCATACCGAAGAGCGAAGATCTGACTGTGCTCCCGAACCTGAACAACAAAGTGGACTTCAAGCTCGATTCCGAGTAGCTCGACATGGCCGGGTTCATTCTGGAGGCGGATTTCAGACCCAGCGGAGATCAAGGGCGTGCGATCGAGGCGCTGACCCGTGGGCTCGACGAGGGGCGGAGCGACCAGACTCTTCTGGGTGTGACCGGAAGCGGGAAGACTTTCACGGTCGCCAACACCATTGCTCGCGTGAACCGCCCCACCCTGGTTTTGTCTCCGAACAAGACCCTCGCGGCGCAGCTTTATGGGGAGTTCAGAGCCTTCTTTCCGAGCAACGCGGTCGAGTACTTCATAAGTTATTACGACTACTACCAGCCGGAAGCGTATCTTCCGACGACCGATACGTACATCGCGAAGGATGCGTCGATCAATGAGCAGATCGATCGACTGCGTTTGCGTGCGACAGCTTCGTTGCTCACGCGCCGAGATGTGATCGTCGTCGCCTCTGTCTCCTGCATCTACGGGATCGGTGACCCGTCGATGTACAAGGAGCTCCTGCTCTTGCTTTCGATCGGGCAAGAAATAGATCGCGACGAGATTCTACGAAGGCTGATAGAGATCCAGTACGAGCGTAACGATGTCGAGCTGAGTCCGGGCCGATTCCGTGTTCGCGGAGATGTTGTCGAGGTCGTGCCGAGCTACGACGAAGTCGGCGTCAGAATCGAAGTGTTCGGCGATGAGATCGAACGAATCTCTCGTTTCGAGCCCTTGACGGGAAAAGTGTTGCAGAAGGTCGAAAAAGTCGCGATCTACCCGGCGAAGCACTTCGTGACGAGCCATCCTCGACTGGAGGCCGCGACGAAAGCGATCGAAAAGGAGCTCGAGGAACGGCTAGAGGAGCTCGAGCGCGAGGACAAGGTGCTCGAAGCGCAGCGCTTGCGCACGCGAACGCGATACGATTTGGAGATGCTGCGCGAGCTCGGGTATTGCTCAGGCATTGAGAACTACTCGAGGCATCTGTCGGGGCGCGTTGCCGGGGAGCGACCAGCCTGTCTGCTCGACTTCTTCCCCGACGATTACGTCATGGTGATCGACGAGTCCCACGTGTCGATCCCACAGGTCGGGGGCATGTTCAAAGGGGATCGTTCACGCAAGGAGACCCTCGTCGAGCATGGATTTCGACTCCCCTCGGCGCTCGACAATCGGCCACTCAACTTCGCGGAGTTCGAAGTGCAACGCGGGCAAGCGATCTACATCTCCGCCACGCCGGCCGACTACGAGCTTGGGCGCTGCGGGGGGCGGGTCGTGGAGCAGATCATCCGGCCGACGGGATTGATCGACCCGGAGGTCAGCGTAAGACCGACAAAGGGGCAGATCGACGACCTCTTGCGCGAGATCGGAGTGCGCGTGGAGCGACAGGAGCGGGTGCTCGTGACCACGCTCACCAAGAGGATGGCCGAAGACCTGACCGACTACCTGAACGACCACGGCGTGAAAGCTCGCTACCTGCATTCGGAAATCAGTGCGCTCGATCGGATCGAGCTGATTCGGGACCTTCGTCTAGGCTCCTTCGATGTGCTGGTTGGAATCAACCTGTTGCGCGAGGGGCTCGATTTGCCGGAGGTTTCGCTGGTCGCGATCCTCGACGCCGACAAGGAAGGCTACCTGAGAAGCGCCCGCTCCCTGATCCAGACCTCGGGG
>CAZFNT010000195.1:4533-7352 GCA_964520315.1 uncultured Gemmatimonadota bacterium | reverse complement strand
CGGATGTTTTCATCGTGCAATCTACGAATCAGCCCGATGCGAATCTGATCGAGCTGCTGCTGATGCTCGACGCGGCGCGCCGGGCGTCGGCCGATCGCATCACGGCGGTGATTCCGTACTTCGGGTACGCGCGGCAGGATCGCAAGGACCAGCCGAGGGTCGCGCTGACCGCGAAGCTGATCGCGAACCTGGTCGTTGCGGCCGGGGCGACGCGCGTGTTGACGATGGATTTGCACGCCGACCAGATTCAGGGTTTCTTCGACATTCCCGTCGACCATCTCTACGCCGGTCCGATCATGGTCAACCATTTTTTGGGGATGGGGATCGAGAGACCGATGGTGGTCTCGCCCGATCTGGGCGGGGTGAAGATGGCTCGCTGGTTCGCTCAGAAGCTCGGCGAGTCGGTGGAGATGGCGGTGATCGACAAGAGACGTCCAAAGCCGAACGACGTCGAGATAATGAACATCATCGGCGATGTGCGGGGCCGCACCTGCATCATTGTCGACGACATGATCGATACCGCCACGACAACTGTAAAGGGTGCTGCTGCCTTGCTGGAAGGCGGGGCGAAAGATGTGTACGCATCGTGCACGCACGCGGTGTTCAGCGGCAACGCTGAGGAATGCCTGAAGGCATCGGATATTCGCTGCTCGCTGGTAACCGACACCATTCATCACGCCGTCGACGGGGAGCGGATTCGAAATCTGACGGTTGCCCCGCTCATCGCCGACGCCATCAACCGAATTCACGAGAGCGAGTCGATCTCGATTCTCTTTCGCTAGGAGCCTGTTGCGCGGCCGATTTGCTGTCGCCCGCTCGACTCACCAGAGGAATCGATAGACCCATGGATAAGTTCAGCCTGGCCGCTCAGCAGCGACCGGAGAGAAAGAAGCAAGCGGCGAAGCGACTCCGACGCGTCGGCAGAGTCCCCGCGGTCGTTTATGGCGGCGAGGACGAGCCAGTCGCGGTCTCGGTGGACGGGCGCGATCTGAATGCCGGGCTGCATACGGAGCTCGGCCTGAATACGATTTTCGATCTGCGGATCGATGGTGTCGATCCATGCGACGTCGTGGCGCGACAGATTTCGCGTGATCCTCTGACCGGCAACTTCATACATGTCGATCTGATGCGGGTGGACGAGACGAAGAAGTTGGTCTGCCGTGTTCCGATCGAGTTCACGGGAGTGCCTAAGGGAGTTCGCCTCGACGGAGGGGTGCTGCAGAAGTACGGCGGCTTTGTCGAACTTCTCTGCGCGCCGACCGAGGTGCCGCGGGCGATCGCGTGCGACATCGATGATCTGGGGATCAACGACGCTATTCATGTGGATGAGCTCGACACGGGCGGCTTGGAAGCGGTGGCCGACTGGCGCAGTCCGGTCGCCGCCGTGCATCCGCCGCGTGTGCAGGCCGAAGATGAGCTCGAAGAGGCGGAAGGCGTCGAGGGAGAGGAAGACGCCGCCGAAGGCGAAGAGACCGAGGAGAGCTCGGAGCAGTGATCGATTCGCCGGGTTCGTCACACTTTCTCGCGGTCGGGCTCGGCAATCCCGGATCCGACTACGACGACACCCGGCACAACCTGGGCTTCGAGGCCGTCGATCGGGTCGCCGCGACCCTTTCAGCCACGTGGCGCAGGGGAGCCGGCCGGTGGATGGAAACGCGCGCCGATCGAGAAGGTGTACGGGTCCTTTTGCAGAAGCCAATGACATACATGAATTTGAGCGGCGATGCGGTGGCCCCTTTCGTGGCCATCCACCGCCCGAAGCCGGAGAGGATTCTGATAGTTTGCGACGATATGGATCTGCCGCTCGGAAGGCTCCGACTGCGCAAGCGGGGCGGAGCTGGGGGGCAGAGAGGTCTTCTCTCCGTTCTGGAGAAACTGGGCACCGAGGAGGTGCCCCGACTGAGGCTGGGTATTGGGCCGAAGACCGGCGACGCCTCGGATTATGTTCTTTCACCTTTCACCGATCTCGAACGCCCCGCCGCGGACGAAATGCTGTCGCGGGCGAAAGACCTGATCCTGGAGCTACCCGGCTCCGATCTCGATTGGGTCATGAATAGATACAACCGATAGTCGAATCTCGCTGGTCGCCGCTCATCGGCGACCGGGGGGGCGCCGCGGGCGCCAAAAACGACACAGAAAGCTCGTGAGCCACGTAAGGATCGCGGGCGAGGAGTTGACGAATGGATCCCAAGGGGATGCTCTTCACCGTTCCGATCACGGGTGTGGTGGCGTTGCTGTATGCCTACATCAGATCTGTCTCGATCGCCAAGAAAGAGGCCGGCAACGAGACCATGCGTGAGATCTCGGGGCATATCAAAGAAGGTGCGATGGCGTTTCTCGGACGGGAGTACAAGGTCCTTTCCATCTTCGTGATCGCGGTGACGGTGCTCTTGGTGCTGGCCTACAGCGGCAGCGCGCAGAGCCACGCACTCGTCGGTTTGTCGTTCGTCTGTGGCGCGACCTGCTCGGCGCTGGCGGGTTTCTTCGGAATGCGCGTGGCGACCACGGCGAATGTTCGTACGACGAATGCCGCCCAGAAGGGGCTCTCGGGCGCGTTGGAGATCGCGTTCGGTGGGGGGGCCGTCATGGGGATGAGCGTTGTCGGGCTGGCCGTGCTCGGCCTCTCGCTCCTATTCATCGCCTACACCCGCTTCTTCGATGCGACGGGGCCGAGCGCGGCTCTCGATCAGACCCTTTCGGTCCTGTCTGGCTTCAGTCTGGGTGCCTCGTCGATCGCGCTCTTCGCACGTGTCGGGGGCGGGATCTACACGAAGGCGGCCGATGTCGGCGCCGACCTGGTCGGCAAGGTGGAGGCTGGG
>CAZFNT010000195.1:0-4523 GCA_964520315.1 uncultured Gemmatimonadota bacterium | reverse complement strand
TCCGCGCAATCCGGCCGTGATCGCCGACAACGTCGGCGACAATGTGGGCGATGTCGCCGGTATGGGCGCCGACCTCTTCGAATCGTTCGTCGGAGCGATCGTTGGGGCGATGGTGCTCGGCTCGCTGCAGTCGGCGGAACACGTAGTGCTGCCGCTCTACATCGCGGGTGCGGGGATCTTGGTTTCGATCATCGGCACCTTCTTCGTTCGCACCAAAGAGGGGGGAAACCCGCAGGCCGCACTCAATATCGGCACCTTTGGCGCTGCCATCATCATGGTGGCCGTGATGTTCGCGCTCTGCAAGATGCTGCTTCCAGGTGTCGCTACCGGCAACGTCGAGGCCACTGCTCTCGGCGCTTTCGGAGCCACCGCCGTCGGCCTGATCGCCGGCGTGCTCATCGGGTTGATCACGGAGTACTACACGTCGGAGGCACGCTCACCCGTTCGCGGCATCGCCGAGAAGTCGACCACGGGCGCGGCGACCAACATCATCGGCGGGCTCGGGCTCGGCCTGCGCTCGGTCGCGGCTCCGATCATTGTCTTGGGACTGTCGATTCTGCTCTCTCACCAGCTCGGTGGCGGTCTCTACGGCATCGCGATGGCGGCGCTGGGCATGCTCTCCACGACCGGCATTCAGCTGGCGGTGGATGCGTACGGCCCGATCGCCGACAACGCGGGGGGAATCGCGGAGATGGCGGGCCTGGACAAGAGCGTACGGGAGCGGACCGACAAGCTCGATGCGGTCGGGAACACTACCGCGGCAATCGGCAAGGGCTTTGCGATCGGGTCCGCGGCTCTCACCGCACTCGCTCTCTTCGCCGCTTTCCAGGCGAAGGCAGGGATCACCTCGATCGACCTTTCCGAGCCGAAGATCATGGTCGGGTTGCTCTTTGGCGCGATGGTGCCCTTCCTGTTCAGCTCCTTCGCCATGGAGGCCGTGGGCCGCGCCGCCAACCAGATGATCGAAGAGGTTCGACGGCAGTTCAAGACGATCCCTGGACTGCTCGAAGGGAAGGCGACGGCCGACTACAAGACCTGCGTCGACATCTCTACCGCGGCCGCGATCCGCGAGATGATCGTGCCCGGTCTTCTCGCCGTCGTGATCCCCGTGGCGGTCGGGTTCTACGATGTGCACATGCTGGCCGGTCTTCTGGCCGGCGTGACGGCTTCCGGCGTGCTACTGGCGCTGTTCATGGCGAACGCGGGCGGCGCCTGGGACAACGCCAAGAAACATATCGAGAGCGGCCATTTCGGCGGCAAGGGCAGCGATACCCACAAGGCCGCAGTGGTAGGCGACACGGTCGGTGATCCCTTCAAGGACACGGCCGGTCCCGCACTCAACATCCTCATCAAGCTGATGAGCGTCGTGGCGCTCGTCATTGCACCGCTGATTGCGATCGGGTCCTAGTCTGGGCTGGATCGCCTAGGCTTTGCGCCCCTCAACTCCATGAAGGAGACGAACACGTTGCCAACCAACAAGTACGAAATGGTCGTCATTATCGACGCGACCCTCGAAGACGGGGCGATCGATCGCGAGGTCGAGTGGATCAAGAGCTACCTGGCCGAGCATGGCGGTGAGCTCGAGACGCTCGATCTCTGGGGTCGTCGTCGCCTCGCCTATCCGATCAAGAAGAAGAGCGAGGGGTACTACGCTGTCTACCGCTTCACGATAGGGCGCGACACGCTTCGCGGCCTGGAGCGCGAGCTGGGGCTGCGGGAACCGGTCTACCGCTTCATGGCCGTGACGCGGTCTCCCGCCGCCGACAGGGCCTACGCCGAGGCGACGGCCGAGGCCGCGCTGAAGGCCGAGCAGGCGAGGCTGCGGCAGGAAGAGGCCGCCGCCCAGGAAGAGGCCGAGGGTAAGGCATCCGATCAGGGGGCCGACCCGCCTGACGAGGAGGCCAAGGCCGCCGAAAAGCCGCCCACCGAAGAGAGGCCCGCCGAAGAGAATCCGGCCGAGCCCGTCGTGGAGAGCGCGGCCGAATCGACGGAGCCCCCAACCGAATCGAATGAGGACGACGGCGAGGCCGAGAAGGCCGCCAGCTCGACTTCCTCCGAGACCGCGGACTAGGAGACCAGATGGCCAGAGAACCCCGGCGCAGGGAGTGCTACTTCAGCGCCAACCAGATCGAACATATCGACTACAAGAACTCGAAGCTGCTGAAGCGCTTCATGAGTGAACGCGGGCGGATCATCCCCCGCCGAACCACCGGAACGAGCGCAAAGCACCACCGGGCGTTGACGCGGGCCATCAAGAGGGCCCGGTACATCGCGTTGCTGCCGTACGTCTCGGAGATGTCCGCATAGAAACTGCGCGGTGAGCCAAGCTCGGGGGGATGATCCTCGGCTCCGCTCCACGCGACCTGGCGCATGCTACCGAGCCTCATGATCGATTGGCCGAGATCCGCCGTCGTACTCCTCGCGGTGTCGATGGCCGTGGTGTTGGGGGCCATTGGCCTCGACGACGCGACGATTCAGGAGACCTCGGGTCAGTACTTGCGCTGGGCCGAGGAGCAGACCGGTCGTTTCGCCAACTTGGGCGATGAAGAGAGGCGAAATGTGCTCGAGGCTTGGGCCATCGTGGCACACCGCCTCGCCCGGGGAGCGGTCGGGATCGGTGCGGCGATCTGGCTGGGAGTCGCGACCGTGGTCTATGCTGCGCTCCGAACCCTCGCTCCGGCTCCAGGCAAGCTCCGGCCCTCTCTGGCGCGCTTCGCGCCGTGGGACGGCTTGGTTTGGGTGCTGATTTGCGCGCTTGGGCTCGTTATTGTGGACATGGGCAAACCGGGGACGATCGGCTGGAATCTCCTCTTCTTCACGAGTGGCGTCTACTGGGTGCGAGGGCTGGGGGTCATGGATCACTCGCTGGCGCGGCGCGGCGCGGTGCTCCCGCTTCGCGCGGTCGCTTCCGGTGCTCTCGTGCTGGCGTCTCTCTACATACTTTTCTTGCCGGTTGCGGCTGTTGGGCTATTCGATACCTGGTTCGATTTTCGGCGGCCCGCATCCCCTCGATGAATCTTGGGGAGTGGAGCTCTCGACGAGCCATGGAGGTTGATAACGATGAAGATCATTCTTCGCGAAGATGTGAGGACTCTTGGAAAACGCGGTGATGTCGTGGATGTTGCCGCGGGTTACGCACGCAACTCTCTGATCCCCAGGAGGCTCGCTATTCAGGATTCGGAATCGAATCGGCGGGCGCTGAAGGACGAAGATGTTTCTTACGGGCGGAAAGAGGTGAAGGCGAAGGCCGAGGCCGAGCTGCTGGCCAAGGAGCTCGTGGATGTTTCGCTGACGATCGCGGTGAAAGTCGGCGAGGAGGACAAGCTATACGGGTCGGTCACCGACGCCGATGTGCAGCGATTGCTCGAAGAGCAGGGGATTCACGTCGATCGGCGAAAGATCGTGCTCGATGAGCCGATAAAGCTCCTGGGCTTCTTCACTGTGCCGATCCGTCTCCATCGCGATGTCGAGGTGGCGATCAAGCTCTGGGTCATGAAGGAGAGTTCCGGGTGAGTCGGTTGGTGCGCGCGCGGGCCACTGGAACTATGCTTGAGGCGCGAGAGGAACCGTCATGACAGAGATGGAGATCTCAGGCGTCTTTCACGACCACCGCCGTGAGTACCCGGTAGTTGTGCTGCAAGAGCAAGACGGGTCACGGATCATGCCGATCTGGATCGGTTACTCCGAAGGGCACTCGCTCCAAATCTGCCTCGGTGAGGTCGCCTGCCCCCGTCCGCTGACCCATGAACTCACGGCTCGGGTCTGTGAGGCGATGGGGGTCGAGCTCGTCCGTGTGTTGATCATGGAGTTCAAGGACCGCACCTATCACGCCCGTCTGGTGATTCGCGGCGTAGACGATCAGCTCGTGACCATCGACGCCCGCGCGAGCGACGCGATCGCCCTGGCGGCTCGTTCCGGCTGCCCGATTCTCGCCGACGAGTCGATTCCCCAGTTCGAAGTCGGGGGGCTCGCGGCGATGCAAAGCGAAGAGCGGGAGCGAGCAATCGCCAACGTCTTGAAGCGGATCCACCCCAGGGATCTGGGCTCCTTCGGTCCTCGTTGAGGCCCGGCGAAGACGAGGGGCGGCCAAGGGTGATCATGAACTCGTTCCGGTCCATGATCGTAATCGGTGGCGCTTTGTGGATGCAGGCGGGCTGTGCGCGCCAGGCGCCGCCGCCGGGCCCTCCAGCCGAACCTGAACGCCCTCAATCGGTGGCGGAGCGGCCGTCGAAGCCGCCCGAGGCGGAGCCCTCGATGCGCGTCCCGGAGCCGCCATTCGAGCCGACCACCGGCGACGCCGAGAGCCGGATCGGCCTCTTGCTTCCCCTGACCGGACGACGATCGGAGCTGGGACGGCGTGCGGCCAATGCCGCACGGCTCGCCGTGATCGACGACCCGATCGAGCTTTTTGTGCGAGACACCGCGGGCGATCCTTTTCAGGCCGTGCTCGCGGCGAAGGAGCTGATTACCGCCGACAGTGTCGACTGCATCGTCGGACCTTTGCTCAGCGAGGTCGCGGTCGG
>CAZFNT010000194.1:0-7378 GCA_964520315.1 uncultured Gemmatimonadota bacterium | reverse complement strand
CTTGCCGGCGAGCCCGATCTGACTCAGCGCGCCGTTGAAGTCCCGCTGGGCCAGGAAGGGGATCTGGGTCTTGGCCCAGATGGTGAGATTCATGCGCGGGTCGAATTCGGCGAGGGCCCCGGCGGTGCCCATGCAGCTCTGCTGGATGAGGGGCGTGGAGAACTCGCCCGAAACGGCGTGGGCGGCCGCGGAGCGCGCGGCGGCGAGGTCGCCCGAGCTGTGGCGGAAGTGCACCGGCATCAGATTCGTCTCGAGGGGGCGACCGGCCGCGTCGCGCTCGTGGACGAGGGGGGCCCCTTCGGCCAGGGCCGAGGCGGGGTCGAAAAGGGCGGGCAGAGGCTCGTATTCCACCTCGATCGCGGCCGCGGCCGCGGCGGCGATATCGGGATCGATGGCGGCGACCGCGGCGACCTCGTCGCGGAACTGGCGCACCTTTTCGCCTTTGAGCGCGACATTGTCCCGCAGGAAGCCGAGGCGGATCTCGGGGGTGTTTTGCGCGGTGATCACCGCCCGCACGCCGCGGATCCGCTCCGCCCTGCTCGTGTCGATCCGAATGATGCGGGCGTGGGCGTGCTCGCTGAAACGGATCGCTGCGTGGAGCATGCCGGGGCGGCGGAAGTCGTGGATGTACTCCGCCCGCCCCGTCGCCTTCTCGGCGGCGTCGGGCCGGGGGCGTGCCTTGCCGAGATAGGGCGTCATCGTGCCTCCTCCCCTCGCAGCTCGGCCGCCCGCCGCACCGCTTCCACGATCTGCGCATAGCCGGTGCAGCGACAGAGATTGCCGACGAGGGCGCGGCGGATCTCGGCCTCGGGGGGATCGGGGTCGCGATCGAGAAGGGCGCGGGCGCTCATGATCATGCCGGGGCTGCAGAACCCGCATTGGATGCCGCCCTGCTCGACAAAGGCCCGCTGCTCCGGAGCCAGCTCCCGCATGCTGGGAGCTAGGCCTTCGATGGTGGTCACTTCGCACCCTTCGACCTCGGCGGCGAGAGTCAGGCAGGCGTTGAGGGCGCGCCCCTCCACCAGAACGGTGCAGGCGCCACACTCCCCCTTGCCGCAGCCCTCTTTCGTGCCGGTCTGCTCCAGGGGTCCGCGCAGGAGGTCGAGGAGCAGCTCCGAGCCGTCGAGGGCGCAGCAGACCGGAGCCCCGTTCAGGGTGAAGTTGAGCTCCATCAGCGATTCCCCTCTTCGAGCGTCGCTTCGAGGGCTCGCTGGACGAAGACACCGACGATGTGGCGGCGATAGTCGGCCCCGGCGCGGATGTCGGTGATCGGCTGGACCTCGTTGCGGGCGACCCGCCGCGCCTCGGCGATCCGCGCCGGCGTGAGTCGGCGCTCGCGCAACACTCCTTCGGTCTCGGGGAGGCGCATCGGGACCTGCGCCACCGAGCCCGCCGCCAGGCGGATCTCCTCCAGCCGCCCGTTTCGCAGCAGGGCCAGAGAGGCGACGCTGGCCAGCGAAACATCCATCGCCGTTCGCATCTTCTTGAGGAAGACTCCGTGCGCCGAGGGCAGGGGCGGATCGAGCTCGATCGAAATCAGGAGCCCTTCCTCCCCCACGCGTGTGCGCCCCGGGGCCTCGAATAGCTGCTCCAGCGGGAGCACGCGCTCGCCCTCGATCTCCACGATTCGGGCCCGCGCGCCGAGCACGAGGAGCGCCGGGGCGGTGTCGGCCGCGGGGGAGCCGTTGCAAAGGTTGCCCCCGACCGTCGCGGAGCCGCGGATCTGCATCGAGGCGAAGTCCCGCAGCGCCTCGCCGAGGATCGGCCAGCCGGCCATCAGGGCCGAGTCAGCGGCCAGATCGCCCAAGGGGACGGCCGCGCCGAGCCGGGCGCCGCCATCGATCTCGATCCGCCTCAGCTCCGAGAGGTGGCGGATCGAGATCAGCGCCGTGGGCCGCCGGATGCGCTCCTTCATCTGCACCAGGAGGTCGGTCCCCCCGGCGATGAAGCTCGAATCGGGCAGCTCTCGCTTCAGGCGCAGCGCTTCGGCCACGCTCGGGGGACGGTAGTAGGCGCTCATGCGACGGCTCCCGATCGGCGAAGTGACGCGATCTCTTCGGGTGCCAGGCCGATCTCAGAAAGCAGGGCCGCCGTATGCTCGCCATAGGCCGGGGCGAAGGGGAGCGTCGTTCCCGTCCTCTCCAGATGCGGGGTCTGCACGGCGGCCGGGGGCAGGCGCACCACCCGCCCGTCGGGAGCGATCGTCTCGAGGCCGGTCTCGGCCACGAAAGGCAGGTCGAAAACCCCC
Organism: uncultured Gemmatimonadota bacterium; assembly: GCA_964520315.1. Taxonomy (GTDB): domain Bacteria. Next base: position 5,130 of record CAZFNT010000194.1, on the reverse strand, counting down.
TCGATCGGTACGATCGGCGCGTGAGGAATGAGGGCCGCGCGCAGAACCTCGGCGATCCGCTCCGCGCTGTGCAGCAGCGTGATCTCTTCCATCTGCCGAAATAGTGTTTCTTTCTCGGCCCGCCGCGATTCGTTGGTGGCGAAACGCTCCTGATCCAGCGAAGCGAACATCGTTTCACTCACGAAGCGCCGCCACTGAGCGTCGCTGCCGATGGCGACATATATGTATCCGTCGGCGGTGCGATAGGCGTTGACGGGGATGAATTGGCGGTGCTCGTTCCCCGAACGCCTCAGCTCTTCGGGCGGGCTGCCCATGTCGAGCATCGGCAGAAAAGTGTGGAGCCAGGAGACCGCCGCCCGCGCCATCGAAATATCGATGCAACGCCCCCCGGCCCCCTGCGATCGCCGCCAGAGCGCCAGGACCACCTGGGTAAAGGCCTCGTCCCCCGCTTTCAGATCGATCAGCGGAGGACCGCATTGGGTGGGAGGCCCGTCCCCCGGACCGGTGAGATCCATGTAGCCGCATTGCGCCTGCACCACGGGATCGTAGCCCGGCACATCGGGGTGGGCCAGACCCATGGCCGAGATGCAGCACCAGATCAGGTCGTCCCGTTGCTCCCGAAGCTGCCCGTGGGTGACCCCGAGCGAAGCGTGGCGGGCGGGCATGGTGTTGGTGCAAAAAACATCGACCGGCAGCTCGCGGATCAGGCGCCGCAGCACCGCCAGCCCCTCTTCGCTGCGCAGGTTGAGGGCGATCGCCTCCTTGCCGACATTCGGCCCCACGAAATAGCTGTGCCGATCCTCTCCCGCCACGGGACGGCCGATGTAGCGATTCGGATCGCCCTTGCTCTTGCGCCCGGGGAGCGGCGTCGGCTCGACCCGGATCACGCGCCAGCCCTGGTGGACCATGCGCAGGGTGGCGTACGACATGCTCAGCGCCTGCTCGAGACTGAGAACGACCGGGCGCTTCTCTCTCTCGTCCATCAGAAGCTCACCGGCTCGCGGTAGCCGCCGAAGACTTCCCGCAGCCGCCCGACCACTTCGCCGACCGTCGCATAGGCCTCCACCGCATCGATGATCGCCGGCATCGTATTCCGGCCCTCGGCCGCCGCCGCCCCGACCTCGGCCAGGCGCGCTTCGACCGCCGCTGCGTCCCGATCCTCCTTGATCGCGGCGAGTCGGGCGAGCTGCTTCTCGGCCTCCTCTTCGCGGTAGGGGTGGAAGGCGACCTCCTGTTCATCCTCCTGCTCGGTGAAGCAGTTGACCCCCACCTTTTCGAGCTCGCCGCTCTGCATCCGCCGCTCCCGCTCGTAGGCCTGCCGGTTCACCGCCGCCTGCACCCGCCCGGCGGCGACCGCCTCGATGATCCCGCCCTGCGCGCTGAGCTCCTCCATCTGGCCGAGGATCAGCTTTTCCATCTGGTTGGTGGTCGTCTCCACGAACCAGGAACCGGCCAGAGGGTCGACGGTGTCGCAGAGACCGATCTCGGTGGCGAGGATCTGCATCGTGCGCAGCGAGAGGGTCGCCGCGTGCTCGCTCGGGATGGTGTAGGCCTCGTCGTAGCTGCAGAGCGCCATCGTCTGGGTTCCACTGAGGGCCGAAGTCATGGCGTAGTAGGCGCCACGCACGATGTTGTTGTGCGGCTGCTGAATCGTCAACCCGCCCCCGCCGCCGCCGGCGATCATGCGCAGCTTGAGGGCCCGCGGATCGCTCACGCCGTAGCGCTCGCGCAGCAGCTTCGCCCAGAGGCGCCGCCCCGCCCGGAACTTGGCCACCTGCTCCCAGAGATCGCCGAAGATATCGAAATTGAAGGTCAGTCCGGCGGCGCAGGGGTCGGCGGGCAGGCCCCTTTCCAGGGCGTGCTCCAGATAGGCGCAGGCGATCGAGAGCCCGTAGGCCATCTCCTGGGCCGGCGTCGCGCCCGATTCTCGAATGTGATAGCCGCAGACGCTGACCGGCGAGTATTTGGGGGCGTGTTTGGCGCAGAATTCGATCGTGTCGCCCACCAGGCGGACCGATTCGCGCACCGGAAAGATCCAGGTCCCCCGGCCGATGAACTCCTTCAAGATGTCGTTTTGGGCGTTGCCGCGCAGCTTGCTCAGCTCGTAGCCCCGCGTGCGGGCCATGGCGAAATACATCGCCATCAGGACGACGGCCGAGCCGTTGATCGTCATCGAGACCGTGATCCTGTCCAGGTCGATATCGGCGAAGGCCTCTTCGATATCGGCCAGGGTATCGACCGCCATCCCGACCCGCCCGATCTCGCCCCGGGCCAGGGGATCGTCGGAATCGAGCCCGCACTGGGTCGGTAGATCGAAGGCGACATTGAGCCCGGTATTCCCCTGTCTGATCAGATAGAGGAAGCGCTCGTGGGTCTCCGCGGCGGTGCCGAAGCCGGAGTATTGGCGCATGGTCCAGGGCCGCGCGCGGTACATATGGCGGTGGATGCCGCGCGTGTACGGAAACTCTCCCGGCTCGCCGACGGTGTCGATCCCGCCGCTCCGCTCGACATCCTCGGCGGTGTAGAGGGGTTGAATCTCCAGACCGGATTCCCAGCGCAGCGGGGCGGGCTCGGGCTCGGGACGGCTCATCGGGGGGCCTCTCTCTCGATGAAGGCGACGATCTCGTCGAAATGCGATCCGGTGGGGAAGACACCCCGCACTCCGAGCGCTTCGAGGGCGGGACGGTCGCGCCGGGGGATGTTTCCGCCCACCAGCCAGAGCAGGCCCGATAGGTCGCCCTGCCCCTCGAGGAGCTCCCCGATCCGACGACAGAGGGGCAGATGGGCGCCGGAGAGGACCGAGAGGCCGAGCACCTGCACATCTTCTTCGAGCGTGGTGGCCGCGATCGCCTCCGGGGATTGGCGCAGGCCGGTGTAGAGAACCTCCATGCCCGCGTCGCGCAGGGCGCGGCAGAGCACTTTGGCGCCCACATCGTGCCCGTCGAGGCCCGGTTTCGCGATCAGCACCCGAATGGGACGATCGTTCATCGCGAGAGCCCCCGGGCGATGTGGACCCTCAGCAGCTCCGAGGTTCCACCGCCGATGAGCGTGAAGCGGACATCGCGCAGATATCGCTGCACCGCGTACTCCTCCGCGTATCCGTAGCTGGCCATGATCCGTGCCGCCCGATCGCAGATCCGCAGCGCCGACTCCGACGCGAAGAGCTTGGCCATCGAGGCCTCCAGAGCGTTCGGCAGCCCCTGATCGCTGCGCCAGGCCGCCCAGCGCACCATATGCCGGGCCGCTTCCAGGTCGACCGCCATCTCGGCCAGATGGGCCTGAACGGCGCCGAAACGGTTGATCGGCTTGCCGAATTGGCGCCGCTCTTCCGAGTAGCGCCGGGCGTCGTCGAAGGCGGCCTGGGCTGTGCCCAGGGCCAACGCGCCCGTCATGACGCGCACCTCGGCCAGCAGATCGCGCAGATAGACCCCGCCTTGGTCGAGCTCCCCCAGAAGGGCGGTGGCCGGCACCTCGTCGAAGCAGACCTCCGAAGTGACCGAGGCCTTGACCCCCATCTTGTCGATGGTGCGGCCAACGCTCAGTCCTGGGGCACCCCGCTCCACCAGAAAGACGCTCAGGGCGCGTTCGCCGGTTCGCGCGAAGACGGTGAAGAGGTCGGCCACCGGCGCCGAGGTGATCCACATCTTCTGTCCGGTGAGATGCCAGGTGTCATAGCCGGTCCGATCAGCCGCTCGCGTAGCGCCCCGGAGGTGAATCGGTGGACGAAGGTCGTGCCCATGAGCGACTGCATGGCACAGCCCGCCGCCACTCCGAGGCTTCCCCGGGCGAGCTCCTCGGTGGCCAGGGCATAGGAGAGGACATCCATGCCTCCGCCCTCGGGCTCGGGGTAGCGCATGGCGAAGTAGCCGAGCTCACCCACCTGCCGGAAGAGCTCGAGAGGGAAGTCGGCCCTTCGGTCCAGCTCCGCCGCCACCGGCCGGATCCGCCGGTCCGAGAACTCGGCGAAGGTCGTCCGGACCGCGTCTTGGATCTCGTTCAGAGCAAAATCCATCGTTTCAGTCTCTCACTCTCAGCTCGGCCGTGGCCGCGGGTTCGAGCTCGAATGTGTCGGGATCGACGACCACGCCATAATGCTCGCGGGCCGCCTCGACGCTGAGGGTTCCCGCGCGCACCTCGTCTCGCACGCGATCCGCCGGTCGCTCCTTCGGGTCGCCGAAGCCGCCGCCCCCCCCGGCCTGCTGCACATAGAGCGTCCCCTTCGGGATCCCGGTCAGCAGATCCTTGCTGGCGGGCACCCGCACACTTCCGTCGGGGAGGCGCAGCTCGATCCGGTTCAGGGTCCCCTCTCCCCCGCCCTCCAGACCGAAGGCGGGCTCCACGTCCCCATCGCCGAAGACGACGATCTGGGTCTCGTCGCTCCCCACGACATAGCTGGTTTCGACCCCCAGTCCCCCCCGATGCCGGCCCGGACCGGCCGAGTCGCACAGGAGCTCGTGCCGGATGAGGCGATGGGGCGTCATCTGCTCGAACATCTCGTAGTCCTGGTCGAGCACCCCGCCCGATGCGTCGATCATGCCGATGTGGTCGTAGCCGTCGGTATCGCGCGTGGCGCCGCTCCCCCCTTTGAGCCCCATGAACATGATGTCGACGTAGGGCTCGCCCCGGCCGGGGTGATCGCCGGTGGAGAGCGAGCAGAGCAGGTTGTTCCAGCCGGCCGTGACCCGCTCCGGGATCACCGGCGCCAGGGCGCGGATGATCGAGTCGGCCAGGGGTGGACAGAGATGGTTCCCGAAGGTGGTGGCGGCGGGATAGGCCGCGTTGAGGATCGTGCCCTCGGGGATGAGCATCGAGATCGGCTCGGTCATCCCCGCGTTGTGGGGGATGTCGGGGTTCACCATCTGCAGAAAGGTGAGGATGCAGGCCGACGCCGACGAGGTGAAAGTGCCGTTGACGAATCCGTTGGTCTGCGGGTCGGTCTCGCTGAAATCGAAGACGATCCGTCCATCTTCGACGCGCACTTTGACGCGGATCCGGTAGGTGGACCCCGGGTTCTTGCCGTCGTAATAGACGGTCGCCTCGCCCGGGTACTCCCCCTCGGGGATCGTGCGGATCTCCGCCTCCATCATTTTCTTCGTGGCGGCGAAGAGCGCCCATTTGTGGCTCTCGAAA
>CAZFNT010000193.1:0-7417 GCA_964520315.1 uncultured Gemmatimonadota bacterium | reverse complement strand
TTTCTCTGGCTTCACCTCTGGAATCCCCATTTTCGCTACCTCCCACCGGCTCCATTCGATCGCTGGTTCGAGGCCAGCTCCGAGGGAGGCATCCCACTATACAATCGCCTCGATTCGGGAGCGTTGAAGCTGGGACAGGTCTACTTCGAAAACGACCTGGACGATGAGGAGCTCGCACGGGCCGTCGACCTCTACGACGGAGAGATCCGTCATGTCGACGCCCTGGTGGGTGGATTCCTGGAGCATCTGAGAGATCTGGACATCTACGACGACGCCCTGGTCCTCTTCGCCTCTGACCACGGGGAGAGCCTGGGGGAGCACGACTACTTCTTCGAGCACGGTGAGTATCTGTACAACGCGACCCTTCGTATTCCCATGATCCTGAAGCTCCCGGCGGACAATCCAAGAGATCGGGATCGCACCGGACCCACATCGATACTCGATGTGATGCCGACCATCTTGGGGCGGCTCGGCTCACCGGTCTCCTCTTTGCCCGGGAGGGACCTCACGGGCGCCCCCGCGGACAGCCGGACTCTATTCGGCGAAACGGGACGCTCCTTCTTCCCGGAGAACCCGCGCCGCTATGTGCGCGGAATCGAGGGCAATTGGAAGAGCGTGATCGCAGACGGATGGAAGCTGATCCAGATACCGGTTCCCGGTGGCGCGGAGTACGAGCTGTACGATCTGAATCATGACCCGGCGGAGCGATACGACGTTTTCGACTCCAATCGTGCCAGGGGTTTGCTTATGATCGCAGAGCTGGAGAGCTGGCTCGCCAGCTTCGACGGAGAAGTCGCTATCGGCTCCGCTCCTCTGGACGCGCAATCTGAAGCCCGCCTGCGCACCCTCGGATACCTGGACTGAATCTCGCCGTCTCTTCACCGCCTCGAGCGGTGGACACCGGAACCCCATCGTGACTGTCTGTCTCCGATCCGCCCCTCCCATTCCCTTGCGGTCGAACCCGTGACCGCCGCGGTCTTTCCACCCTCGGGCTCGATGTGTTGAAGAGGCGTGGCGGGCGGGGGATGCGGGGAGGGCGTCGATGTGCGCTTGCAGCCGCCATCCTGTTCCTGCTCCCGCCCGTCGATTCGAGGGCCGCTGTGGGGGCGCGTGAAGACGGCGGCGAAGTGATCGCCCCTGCTCGCTCTGGAGCAAGGCGGCCGGAATCCAACCCCGGGCGGTCCGCGGTGCGGACTCGAGCGCCGGTGGGCGTTCGCGTTCTCTGCGGATCGGAGCCGACGCGGCTGGGCCAATGGTTCTCGCTCTGCTCGATCGCGGGCTTCCTCCGGCGATTCAGACAGAGGCGTTCGCGTCCCTCCTCTACCGGCAACAGTCGTTTCGGGCGGCGCGGGCCGGACGATCGTCTTCGGAATCGGGAAAGCCTGATCAACCAGGACTACGCGGACGATGTCATCCTCCGGCATACCGAGTGGGCCTTCACCCATGGGGCCGCTGCCGGCCACATGGGGTTCGGGATGCTCTACTATTCGCTCGTCTACAGTGCGCGGGCCAAAGTCGTGGTCTGCCTCGGATCGGGGGGAGGATTCGTCCCGCGCATATTGAGGCAGGCGCAGCGGGATCTGGGAAGCGACTTCGAGGGCAGGACGATCCTGGTGGATGCGAACGCCCCGGAGGAAGGGTTCGGTGCCCCGAACTACCTGGCCGAGGATTCATTCTTCAGGACCGAGTTCCTCGACATCGAGCTGCGGATCCAACCAACCGAGGAGGCGGCGAAGGAGCTGGCATCCGCCGGAGTAGAGATCGACCTGCTGCACATCGACGCCAACCACAACGTCGAGAATGTGCTCTCAGACTATCGGGATTACCGTCCGCTTCTCTCGGATCGCTTCCTGATCACCATGCACGACACGCGCTTCTCTCCCGGAGTGGTCGAGGCGTTGAAGCAGATTCGGGCGACAGAAGACGTCGATCTGATCGACTTCAACCACCTGAGCTACGGACTCGCGATCCTCAAGCCGAGAGTTCCGAGCGCGGAGGTGGCCGCACCCTGGATGAAGGCGGGGGCCTTCCTCCGGCATCCCAAACCGCATGCATCGGCGAGGTTTCAGAAGCTGGCCCACAAGTGGAAGTCATTGTCTCGGTGGCGACGGGGATCCCGATGAGTCGCGAGGGATCCCGGTCTTTTCAATGGCTCGTACTCGCCCTCGTTCTGCTTCACATTCTGCCGATCTGGCTCTTCGAGTACATTCCCACTCAGGATGGTCCCTGCCATCTGGAGACCGCATACACCTTCTCGCACTACTCGGACGCTGGCAGCGAGTACTCCCGTTACTACGTGCGGAACATCGCACCGGTGCCGAGCTGGATCTCGCACCTCCTCCTCGGCGGCTCGATGCGAATCCTGGCGCCGCGGGTCGCGGAGAAGGTGCTGCTGACGATCTACGTTTTTCTCTTCGTGGGAGCGGTCCATTACCTTCTGTCCGCCGTGGACCGGCGCAAGACCTTCTATGTGCTCGCGGGCTTTCCCTTCATTTACAACCACCTGCTTCACGTGGGTTTTTACAGCTTCGTCATCAGCGTTCCCCTCTCGCTGATGATCGTCGCTTGGTGGTGGAAGCAAGAGGATCCCCTTCAGTGGCGGACGATCCTACTCCTCGACCTCTTCCTGGTGCTGCTCTACTTCTGCCATCTGGTGTCCGTTGTGATTGTCTGGTTGGTGCTCCCCATATTGGGGGTCTTCAGACACCGATTGCGGATCAAAGAGCTGGCGCGCCTCGCCCTAGGACTTCTTCCCTCGGTGGTGTTGCCGCTCCATTTTCTACAAACCTGGGGAACGGGAGTCTCCCATTTCGGCTCGCCGTTTCCCCGTTTACGAGAGCTGGCGTCCCTTGGGCCACTTGCCTCCTTCAGTCCGGGCGAGCACCGCCTCGGGCAGGTTCTGGGGCTCGTGATTGCGGGCCTGATCATCCACACCGTCCGATCTCATCGTCGCCACGCCCTCGAATCGACCTCTTCGAAGTCCGTTCGATTCGCGTGGGCGGGCAGCCATGCAACCCAGAGAGGATTCCTCGTCGCGGCCCTATCCTGTGTCGGTGTGCTTCTCATCGCCCCGGAAAGCGTCTCCGAAGGCGGTTTCGTCGTCGATCGCGTGATGCTCTATCCCTTCCTGTTCCTACTTCCCTGGCTGGAGCCGGGGTTTCGTCGTGTGTCGGTGAAAAGGGCCGTCGGGAGCATCCTGGTCGTTCTCTCCCTCGCGCATCTCTGGCAGACCGCGCGCCACTACGAGAGGTTGGGCGCAGACCTCCGCGAGTACACCTCCGGCATTCCATTCGTACATCCAAACGACACAATTCTGCCGATTCACTTCGACGGGAGCACGACGGGTCGGGAGTTCGAGTCGTCCTACCGCATCGGTGTCTTGTGGCACGCGGTCGGTCACTATTGCACCGATGCGGGTGCGATCGGACTTTTCAATATCCATGGGAACAAGAAGCTCTTCCCGGTCAGCTACAAGGCGGAGATGCACCCCTTCCACACCTTGGGCGATCTGCGTGGAGGCAATGTGTCGGACATTTACCCTGCGCGCTACGCCGAGCCGATCGACGTGATTCTCGTGTGGGGCTGGCCCGGCGACCTCGGCGAGGTTGATGGCCGCGCCGAGCTCGAGAGGTTGACCAGAAACCACCGGCTCGTCCACCAGACTCCGCGGCTTCGCCTCTATCGCCTGAAAGCGGCGGGGAAAGCATGAACCTCCAATCTCTTTCTCCATCCGAAGCGGCCGGAGCGAGCGATCATCCGATCGCCTCCCGACCACCGGGCTTCCCTTCGGGGAATCTTCGATGCACAATGGCCACCACATCCCCGCGCACACTCGAGGCCGGTTCTCCTTTATGGCAAAGCTCTACTTCTACTACTCCGCGATGAACGCCGGCAAGAGCACCTCCTTGCTCCAGTCGGCCCACAACTACAGCGAGCGCGGCATGCGAACCCTGCTCTTCGCGCCGCGACTCGACCAACGCTACGGCGAAGGGAAGATCACCTCGCGCATCGGTCTGCAAGCCGATGCGATCGTCTTCGACGGCACGGACGACCTCTACGTCGCCGCTAGGGACGAGCACGACAAGGACCGAATTCACTGCGTGCTCGTGGACGAGGCACAGTTCCTTTCGAAGGCTCAGGTGCTCCAACTGACGCTCGTCTGTGATCGTCTGAGCATTCCGGTCCTGACCTACGGCCTACGTACAGATTTCCGAGGAGAGCCCTTCGAGGGAAGTCGTTATCTATTGGCTTGGGCGGAGGAGCTCATCGAAATCAAAACGGTTTGCTCCTCGGGCAAGAAAGCGACGATGAACGCTCGGCTCGATGCCGATGGCAATCGTATCTTCGAGGGCGCTCAGGTCGATATTGGGCACCACTATGTCGCCATGTCGCGGCAAGCTTTTCGTCTGGACCTTGCGTCTCCGATAGGCTACAAGGTCCCGGAGGAGCCGCTGGCGCAGTGACCGGCTCGAAGAACGCTACCCTGGCCATCCTCTTCAGCGTGGTCATCGTCGATCTGATCGGCTTCGGGATCGTTGTGCCGATCCTTCCTTTCTATGCTCGCGCCTACGAAGCGAGCGCGGCCCTCGCGCGGGTGTTCGGACCCTTCGCGGCGGGCCTGCTGTACGATCTGGCGGATCGCGCCCCCTTTCTGCTGGCCGCCGCGCTCGTGGGAATCGCTTGCGCTCTGAGCGTTCGGCTGCCCGAGCCCGCCGAATAGGCACCTGGAGAAACCGAAGCGCTATGGAAAGCAGCTCCCGCATGGCCCCGGTGGTCGGTCTCATCACCTACAGCTTCCTTCCGCGCACAGGCGGGGCGGCGCGGCTCGCCCACCAGTTGGCCTCGACTCTGCCCGAGTTGGGCTGGGAGGTGGAGCTGGTCGCGCCGATCGTCGGCCCCATCCCAGACCTGCCCGGTTGGCCGGCGGGAGCACGCATCCATTGGGCCCATTCGCGCCTTGCAACCAGCTACGAAGGGCAAGCGAGTCGAGCCGGACTGCTTCGGGCGATGGCGAGCGAAGTGCGAGCGCTGCGCGGCCGCGTGGCGATCTGGCTCTCCCTCGATTTCCAGATCGGCGCGCTGGCGGCCCTCGCCGGCGCCGGCGGCGCCCCCGTGGTGGCGCATTTCGGGGCCGATCCCGTCTTCGAGATGCGCCACTACAAGCTCGAGCGTTGGGGCGATCCGCCGGGGATCTTCGCGCGAGCAGCCGCCGGAGCGATCTCCGCGGGTCTCGGTGTTCCGTATCGCCGCATATCGACCGTGGTCGCCCCCTCCGAATGGGCAAGTCCCTTCGTCGCCCGTTTCACGTCGGCGCCGGTCGAGGTGATTCCGTGTTCGGCAACGATCGTCGACCTCGAGGCCGTCCGCGCCCGGGCCCCCTCGCCGACCCTGCTGGTCGTCAGCCGCTTCGTTCCCTGGAAGGGGATCGATACCGCGCTCGAGATCGGCGAGCGGCTCTCCCGACGAATCCCCGGGTTTCGAATGAAGCTGGTGGGCAACGGACCGCTCGCGAGCCGGATCGGCCGGGTCCAAGCGCCCTGGCTCGAGCTCCAGCAGGATCTCCCGCCAGCCCGGATGGAGGATGAGTACGCGGAGGCGTGGGCGATGGCTCACCCCAGCCGCTACGAAACCTTCGGAATGGCACTGGTCGAGGCGATGGGGGCGGGGCTCGTGGTCGTCGGCAGCGACATCCGACCGATCTCCGATCTGATCGTCAATGGACGAACCGGCTGGCTTCTGCCCGAGGACGACATTCCGAAGTGGTGCGACCTCTTGGAGCGGATCCTCTCCTCCCCCGACTCCTTCTCCGAGCTCAGGAGCGCCGCGCGCGAGGAGGTCCGCTCCCGCCATTCGCTCGAGCGGATGGCCGGGCTCTACGATCGCTGCTTGAGGCGGGTGCTTCGGAGCCCGGCGCAGGCCTCGAGTGAACACCGGGGATCCGCCACCACCCAATGAGCGCCGCGATCGCCCCGATCGCCGCGACGCAGCTCGAGAGCGCCCCGATCAGTGCGGAGGGGGGGGGCGCGTACCGGAACCGTGCCCGCCCCGGTGCTCGGGCCTTCACAGAGAGCAGACTGTCGATCGCCTCGGGGGCCGCCAGCACCGATCCGGTCGCCCCCCACTCAGGTGCGAACTGCTGATTGACGATCAACCTCCCTTCCCCTTCCCCCTCCAGGCTCACCAGGATTTCGTGCGGCGACCAGCGCTCCACCGAGGCCCTTCCTTCGCCGGTCCACCACGCCTCCCCGCGATACCCGGGCTCTCGGAACGCGCGCAGCGCACTCGGTGTCCGCTCCAGCGGCATATTTGCTGCGAGGATTCCCACGTTGAGGATTGGACCCAGCGAGTGGGGGCAACCGATATCTCGCTCCTGCCGGAACCGCGTCACGCGTTCGAAGGGCAGATTGGGGAGGGGAGTGGAATGCCTATCGATGTAGCGGCGCGCAGACCGGTGGGCGGGATAGACCGCGAGCACGAGCGCCAGGGCGATCACGAGCGGGCGACCCGCGCGCGCCCTCAGGCGCTCCGCCCAGCTCGCCACCGATTCCAGGCCGACCGACGAGGCGGCCAAGGCCGCCATGGCCACCACGACCAGCGCGCGCGACGGGTTGCGGATCGCACCCAGCAGAGGCAGATCGCGCGACCAACGAGCCACCGAAGGCCCGCCGGGATCGTGCGCAACCACATCGACCGCCCATCTCTCCGGCCCCAGATTGGAGCCGAGGCTATAGACGAAGAAGAGCAGGGCGGTCACCGCGAGCGGAGCGAGTCTGCGCTTGAAGGCGAAGACTCCGATCAGGGCGAGGATCGCCGCGAGGGGTCCGACATAGCCCGCCGACTCCCAGAGACGCTCCGTCCCCGGAAAACCCTCCCAGGGTCGTTCCCAGTCGAGCAGGCCGCGCAGCGCGGCGAGGGGCGTCAGCGAGTAGGCCACCTCGGCTTGCTCTCCGAAGCTATTCTTCATCGCCACGATCGGCAAGATCCGCGCAGCGCCGATCGCCAGCCCCGCCGCGACCGTTCCCGCAACGAGACCGATCGGTCGGAGCCTTCGCTGCCGCATCCCGTCCGCCGCCGCCATCAACCCCAGCCAGGCGACCATGTAGACGAAGTGATAGACATCGGCCTCGAGGAGCAGAAGCCCCAGCACCGCCGAGAGTGCAACGGAGAAAGCGTCCTCCCGCCGCTCGGCGCGCACATAGAGCCACATCCCGATCGGCATCAGCCCGTGCGTCATATGGTTGAACCAACCATGGACCAGATAGGCGGGCAGCGAGTTCGAGACGGCGAAGAGCGCCCCCGCCAGAATCGACGCCTCGCGCCCCGCCCCCAGCTCCCGTGCCAGAAGGATCAGACCAGCCCGCCCGCGCCCCGCACCGAGCAGGTCCGCCGCGCTCGCCGCCCGGGAGGGCCCGCGGCC
>CAZFNT010000192.1:4505-7428 GCA_964520315.1 uncultured Gemmatimonadota bacterium | reverse complement strand
TCGTGCGGCCGCCTGTAAACGACCAAAGAAGCTCGGCGAAGCTCGCCCCCCCCTCTCGCATCTCCAGCCATACCCGCGCATTGCCGATCGCTGCCTCTATCTTCGCTCGGCTGCGGATGATGCCGGGATCGGCCAGCAGCTCATCGATTCGGTGCTCGTCGAAGGCGGCAACACGCTCCGGATCGAAGCGATCGAAGACCTCGATGAAGCGCTCCCGCTTGCGAAGCACCGTGATCCACGCTAGACCCGCCTGGAACCCATCGAGGACCAGCTTCTCGAAGAGGGCACGGTCGTCGAACACCGGCACACCCCACTCTTCGTCGTGATAGGCGACATAGAGGGGATCGTCTCCGGGCCAAACGCATCTAGTCGGGATCGTCATCGCGCCGGCATCATACCCTTTCTATACAGGAGCGACGCCGGGGCCTATTCTGAATCGATGCTGCGCCCAACCGTCATCTTGCGCTCCTGCACCGACTACGACAGCCAGCGGATCCGCCGCCTCATCCGCGAGGGCCTGGATACCCTCGACCTACGCCCCCGTGGGCGAACCCTCGTCAAGCCGAACGTCGTAGCTTCCGGGCCGGAGTTCCCCAACGCCTACACTCGACCCGAGTTCATGGAGGGCGTGCTGCTCGCCCTCAAGGATCGGGGGAAGAGGATTCGCGAGCTGGCCGTCGGCGAACGTTGCGGCATCACGATGCCCACGCGCTACGCCTTTCGCCACGCGGGCTACTACCCAATGGCGCAGCGTGTCGGGGGGGTGAAGCTCTTTCACTTCGACGAGCTGTCCCAAGTCGAGATTCCCCTCTCCCACCCCGAACGACTGCGCCCGGGCCTCTTCGTGCCCGAACCGGTCGCGAAGGCCGATTTCTTCGTGAACTGCCCGAAGTTCAAGGCCCACCCCTGGACAACCGTGACCTTCAGCATGAAGAACTACATCGGAATACAGGACGACCGGCACCGCCTGCTCGACCACGACCACGCCTTGAACCGCAAAGTCGCCGACCTGCAGTACGTACTGCAGCCTCGTTTCATAGCGATCGATGCGATCGTCGCCGGCGAGGGGCGCATGCTGACTCCGCTCCCCTTCGATCTCGGGCTCGTGATCATGGGGAACAACCAAGTCGCTGTCGATTCGGTCTGCTCGCGCCTCATCGGGCTCGATCCGATGGAGATCGAGCACATACGCCTTGCCCACGAACGCGGCTTCGGCCCCACCGATCTGGGCGAAATCGACATCTTGGGCGATGTCGGCATCGAGGAAGCAAGCGAGCGTGCGGCAGGCTTCCGGACCGGGTTGATCCGGGTCGAGGACTACTTCAAGGGGACCAAAATCCGAGCCTATTCCGGTCCCCCCCCTGGGGACGAGGACTACTGCTGGGGCGGGTGCCCCGGCGCTCTCGAAGAAGCCGTCGAGATCCTCCGCGTCATGGATCAAGGGGCCGACGAGAAGATGCCCCCGCTCCACATCGTCTTTGGCCGATACGAGGGGGAGATCCCCGCCGGGCCGGATGAGTGGGTGGTGTTCATTGGGGATTGCGCCTCGTACGAGGGTCGGATCGGCCAGCGGCAAGCCCACATACTCAACATCTATCGCGACCGCCTCACCCGCCACTCGATCGCGGCACGCCACGACGATGTTGCCGTGAAGATGGTCCGAACGATGCGGAGCACCAAGCGCCTTCGCTCCGATCGCCACATCCGTGTCAAAGGCTGCCCGGTGAGCGTCGCTGAACAGCTCCTCATCCTGGCAGCGGCCGCAGGCATCCCGAATCCCTACCTCGCTCCATCCCGGGCGATTCCCTTCGCGAGCGCCTATCTCTCGTGGCGCGCGCACTCGGCGTTACGCAGGCTCCGCGGAGAGCCCTACAACAAGCGCGGCATCGCCGAGCGCGGAGCGGCCAAAACCGAGCTCAACGGGCGCTGAGACGGGCTGACACGAATACGAGGTCGAAAACCACCTATTGCACCGTCCTCGTCACAACCCCCGAGCGGGCTCCCGTTTCGACGACTTGGATGTACAGCGTGCGACCGGAGGCCTCTTCCGGTATCGGTCGCGCGAAGGTCGCGTCACCATTGCCGTCGGTTATGACGAATCCCGCGAATCGAGGCGCCTCCAGATCGAGCGTGACGTCGAGAAGCGGAATGTAGGTCGAGCCGGCCCCTACCAAGCTATAAGCGACATAGATCCGTTCGTTGGCAGCGGCGCATGAGATCTCTGCGTTGCCCTGCCGGCCGCCCACCAGCTCTTCCACATCCAAGTCGATGATCGGCACGATTCTGTGGAGCTCACCGCCCGCCAGATCGCAAATATAAAGCTCGCCGTCGGCGTCCTCGCCGAACGAAGAGGGAAGACCGATCTCGGGAAATGAGCTGGTCCAATCCGCAAAATCTGTGACCTGCCCTCCAACGTATCGAAAGCTCCACACTTCGCCGGTGCAAAAGTCACCGAAAAAGTAGGAGCCTTGAAGGCAGGGCATGCGCGTGCCTCGATAAACATATCCACCGGTAACCGAGCAGCGCCCCTGACTGTGGCCATATTCGTGGATGGAATGCACGAGAGTGCCGTCGTCGCAGTCGGCAGGAGGATCGAAACAGTGCTCCCCTTCCATGAGCCTCCACCCGTAGTTACGACCGCCGAGGCTTTGTGCCATTTCAAAATCGATCTCCTCCCACAGATCTTGCCCAACGTCTGCGATGTAGAGATCGCCCGTCAGCCGATCGAAGGAGTAGCGCCATGGATTGCGCAGGCCGAAGCTCCAGATTTCGTCGAGTGGCTCTTCGCCGAGATAGGGATTATCGGGTGGAATAGCGTACGGTGTTCCGCCATCGACATCGATGCGCAGCATCTTCCCCAGAAGCGTCGTCCCGCTCTGAGCGTTGTTGGATGGGTCACCCGCACCGCCACCATCGCCTGTTC
>CAZFNT010000192.1:0-4495 GCA_964520315.1 uncultured Gemmatimonadota bacterium | reverse complement strand
GCCAGCTGCGGTGCAGTGACCTTGTCGGCTTGCGCATGCCGCCGTTGTGGTTTCCAAAAGGCTGGTCGAGCTGGAGAATCGTGAGGCCGGAAGTAGGGTCGGCAAGATCGGGGTCAGCCGACACTGTGTATCGTTCTATGACCGTATCGCCAGCGTGATCGGTGTAGTTGACATAGAAATAGCCATCGGCGGCATAGTTGGGGTGAAAAGCCAATCCGAGAAAGCCCTTCTCCCCGCCCGCGGAGATCTTCGCACCGATATCGATGAAGGGCGCCTGGAGGAGTTGCCCATCCCGAACGATTCGGATCCGACCATTCAACTGCTCCACCACGAAAATGCGGTGAGAGTCCCCCGGAGGAGATGTCGCGAATACCGGAGCCCGGAGATCGGCGGAAACCAGGCGCGCTTCGAGCCGCGCCGCGCTTGCTGGATGTGACTCGACGGAACAGGCGGCCAGGCTGATGCCCGAGAGGAAAGCGGCTGCGCGAATGTTCATGGCTCGGTCTCCGAGATCTACAGGGGGCTCGCGGGGGCTCGCGGAAAGCGGCATTCCCACGATCTTAGGTCGGATTCCCTCGCCGGTCTCCGAAGAGATCACCAAGCGCGATAACAATCAAGTCTCCACCACCTCTTGTCCGATCTTGGAAGTAGAGAGGCTTTTGACCGAGCGGAAATCGGAGACCATGATGGATCTCTTGCCGATCAACGACCCGGCCGGCGCCAGGAACTTCTTGTTAGACAAGGTGATCCAGGCGCGCACCTCGCTGCCGGAGAACGGGGACTCAGACCCGGACGATGCCGACGTACACGTCTATCTCGCGGGTCTCTTGGCGCAGATTCTGCCCTCCGAGCGCCACGATGAGCTCGCGCTGGGCTACATCTTCGACTACGATTTCGAGCTGGCGGACGCGCTGGATGGAGCGGACGGGGCTCGCACCTTCCGCACCCTCAAAACCAATGCCGACAACATCTTGGTCGCTCTCGGCATCTTCCGAGCACTTCCCACGCCTCGCGTGCGCCAGAAGGGTTTCGTCACGCGCGACGACTATGTCGGACGCGGACGCTCGTACTACACCCAAGCCGCCTCTTGTAGAAAACGGATCGACCGCCAGACCACCGCCAGAGTAGAGGTGCTCGAGAAGCTCTCCGACCGCTTCGAAACGTACTTGCAGCTCCTCGATCGTCTGCGCGCCGACTACCTCGATCTGCACACAAGACTATCATCGGGCACGCTATTCCATTTGGAGCACGACGCCTCCGAGGCCGCCAGAACCTTCGCGCTCGGCCGCGCCGTCGACGCACTCCTCGATGCCTGGAGTTCATGGCAAAGTGGTCAGGGTACCGAGCTCGCGGTCAGCGACGCTTTGGCCGTGGTGCACGCCCTCGACCCACAATTTGCGTGGCCACCTCCTTCTCCGCTCGACCCTGGCGCGCTCTCGTAACAGCGCGTACTTTGCGCGCCTTACAAGAATGCACCCTCCCGGGTGACGCGTGATGATCGGCGTGGACTCTTCTTGGGTCGGCACAGTGAAGTGCAACATGGGCTCTTCCGCGCACCGGCTCCGCCGCAACCGAATCAAGAAGTTTGGGAAGCGATATGCGCTTTCCGACTCCCCACCACGAAAGCGACGCAAACTCCAGCGGCCGCGGGCCGTAGAGCGGCTGGGCAGCCGGGGCTTCTGAACGCGTGTGCCGGAGCGGGACAAGAACGCCGCGAGCTCGGTGCCATATTGCCGAACGGGCGCAAGAGATCAGGCATATACTTCTCTCCACCCTCCTCCACCCTCAGGGTCGGCTCACGATCGGGGGCTCGCAAGTCCCCGGCCCCTTTCACCACGTTCGCGTTCCCGAAGTCCGCCGGCCCCAATGGAGATACACGATGAGACATCGCTGTTTTCAGAACCTCGGATTGCTCCTCACCGCTCTCGGATCGATTGCGGTCGCCACGCCCGCCCGTGCGGTAACACTCACGATGATCGGGAGTTGCCCCGGCACTATGGACTTCGTTGTGACCGGCGCATCACCCTTCACGAAGGCAGCCTTCGTGTATGCCTTCAATACCGGCAGCTTCGTCGTTCCATCGGGCTATCCGTGCACCGGAACGGTGCTGGGGCTGGACGGCACCGCAACGCTCTATTCGTACGAAGATCTCGATGCCTCCGGGAGCGTCACCCTTACGGTCACCGTCCCGGCTTGGGCTTGCGGGAATATCTACGTCCAGGTCGTTGACACAACCGCGTGCACGACGTCGGCCGCGATGCTCATTCCGTAGATACCAGCGAGGAGCTGCTCATGATTCGCAGGCGCCTGCTCTTCGACCTTCTTCCCTTCCTTGTCGCATCGACGGCCCTCGGTGCATCCCTCCCCGTCTACGAGGCCGGGGACCGACTGGTCTGGATCGGGAGCGATGATCGTGCCCGCGTCGTCCCGATGCCGGGTCTGATGGCGGTTCGAGACGCCGTCGCTCTGCCCGAGGGTGGCGTGAGGGTGCTGATTGCGCGCGAGTACGCGCCCCTCCACCCGGGTAGCGATGCACTCACCGGTACCGACCTCGCCCGCGTCGACATCCGCCCCGGTCAGATGAGCCCCACTATCCGCCCTCTGGTCGATGATGCGATCGTGCTCGGGGCAAGGCTCTCACCGACCGGGGAGTTCGTGGCGATTTGGACCGTCGACATGGAGGTGCTGATTGTCGATCTCCATCGAGCCGGGACTGCGCACACAATCGCTGGTGCCGCGGATCCGTCGTGGGTTTCCGATGGTAGCGCGATCCTTGTTTCTCGTCTGGCAGAGCGAGCATCGGAGCTCTCGGGCGCCCACTTCCCGGGGCCGCTTCATCTTGCGCAGATCGATCCGCGATCCGGGCGGATCGATGCGTGGACTGCTGGAATCGATGATGCTCGCCCGACCCCGGTTACGAGCGGCGGGGCGATCTTCGTGAGCGGTCGCAGAACCGGCGTCGCTTCTCTGTGGCGCGTAGATCGCGCCGGTGCCGAACCCACGCAACTCACCAATGTCGGAATCGACGAAGCAGCACATTCGGAATTCGTGCCTGTTCCTCACGAGGCGCTTTTCGTGGCCCCCGATGGCGACCGAGCCGCCTATGCGATCCGCTACGGCGAGCGACGCGAGATCTGGATTCTGGAGCTCGAGAGCGGCATGGCACGATTGCTGGTCCGAGGCTCCCATCCGCGCTGGAGCGCGAGCGGGCGACTAGTACTCCGAGCACCGGCCGAAGACGGGAGCGACCAACTCCTCTCGCTCGATCTCGATTCCAGTACTCGGTTGGTGTTGGCTCGCGGCCTCACGCCGGCCCGAGACCCCCTTCGCCGGCGGCTGAACGTATCCACCGATATCGAGACACGCAAAGGCCGGGTGCCCGGTAGCCCACCAAAGGGAATCGACACGTCAACGCCGGAAGCGTTGCTGAGCGCCATCTTCGGAGGATCGCCGGAAGAGCCCCGTCTCGATGCCGGCACGACCTTCCGTCTTCCACTGGCCAGCAATCCCGGCTACACGGCGTACTACGACAACGATGCCGGCGGTGGAATCCTCGACTGGAAGTGCGGGTCGTGGACATACAACGGTCATCGCGGCACCGACTTCGGTGCGGCGCGCTGGAGCAACATCTACGCTGGAGCCGACGGGGAGGTATACGCGCGATGCGACGGTTTCGGCGAGGGCTGGATCGGCAACACCGATTGTGGCGGCTTCGGCAATATGATCATGCTGAATCATGGAGATTCATACACGATCTGCGCCCACATGCAGAACGGAACACCGACGGGATGGGGCTCCAAGGCGTGCGCGACGTTGATCGGACAGAGTGGAAACTCGGGCAACAGCTCGGGGCCACATCTGCACTTCGAGGTGCAAAAGTACGGCTATCCTGGCGACGACCCATTCGCGGGAAGTTGCTCCGGCCCCGAAAGCTTCTGGACGAACCAAAACAACGGTTGGCCCACCACCGACTGCCAGGATCCCGATGGCGACATCATTGTCATCGACAATGAAGATCCAGGTTTTCGCATGATCGGTCCACCGGAATACTGGTGGCTGGCCACCGGCTGGGGCTACGGCGGCTCGACCCGCTGGACGTGGAATATTGCCAGCATGCCGTTCGAGAACGGTGCCGGTTGGCTCTTCAATACCGGCGCCCGCAGCTACGACGTGCAGGTGCACATCCCAGGGAATTATGCCACGACCGGTAGCGCGCGCTACTACGTGCATACGGGCGGGAGCTGGCGAGGTCCCTACACCGTCAACCAGAACAACTACTACGAGGAATGGGTGAGTCTGGGGCGTTTCAACTTCAGAAACGGAGTCAACAAGGTCGGTGTGATCGACGTTACCGGCGAGGCGTACGGCACGCGGCGCGTAGCGGCCGACGCTTGCAGAATCGTGCCCTAGCCCGGATTTGCCGCGCTCGGAACTAAGGGGCCGGAAAGAAACAAACGTGCCACCTCGCATCCCATCTTCGGGCCATCTTCGACCG
>CAZFNT010000191.1:0-7450 GCA_964520315.1 uncultured Gemmatimonadota bacterium | reverse complement strand
ATCGACGCCCCCTTTTGGATAGGCCGCTTCCTCGGAGAGGGGAGCAATCTGGTTCGTAAGCTGCACCTCGCCGAATACGAGCTCGCCGTCTGGGGATGCCGGCAGGTCGCTCCACCAATGCGCCGCCGCCGCGCGTGCGCCCCCCGTGCTCCCCTCGAGCTCGACCCGCGATTCCATTCGATGTGGAGCGCGCTCGAGCACGATCGCGAGCTGCTCCAACAGATAGTGGCTCGCGGCCTCGGCAAGAACCTCCTCCGGAATCTCTATCGTCCGCTCCTTGTGCACCCGAGCGGAGGCTTTCGATTTGCCGTCCTTCGTGCCGCTCAGATCGAAACGCACTTTCGCCGCATAGCCAGTCGCGGTCGCCCGGAGGTCGAGCTGGTCGTAGGTAATCCGGTAGTACGCCTCCACTCTCATGGAGTCCTTCGACACCGGGAAAACGGCCGAGTCGACAAAATGACCGGGCACGCCGCCATTCGCGGATCGAATCCAGAAATCGGGCTGCGGAATATGCCGAGGAACAGCGACCCGCTCGGAGTGAGCGGTCCAGCCGCCCAGCCCCGTGCAGAGGGTCGTCAGAAGAATAAGAGAGGTTTGGCGCGCAGTTTTCATCGCTCATTGCCCATCGAATCACCGAGAGCCCGCGATAGCCGCCCTCAGCGAAGCTTGAATATCACCGGCACCGCGATCTGCACTCGAACAGCACGGTCACGCTGCATGGCGGGGGTGAACTGCCACTTCTTCACGCACTCGAGCGCGGCTTCGTCGAGCCCGGGCACCGATCCGATTACCCTTGCCTCGATGACGTTGCCCTCTTCGTCCACCCCCACCAGCACGCGCACCGTACCTTCGATCCCGGCGCGTCGCGCGAGAGAGGGATACTTGGGGTCGATCTTCTTCTTGACGGTCGGTGCCACATCGTACGCCATGAAATAGACCGGTGCGTCAGGCTCTGGCGGTGGAGTCCAGATCGTGTCGATTACCGTGTCGGCGATCGTCACATCGTCGGGAACTTCGTCGCTCTCGGTCTCGATCGGAATGGACGGTCGCGGAGGCGCTTTGATCTGTTGCTGCTGCTGGATCTCCGGCGGTATGTCGAAAGTCACGATCTTGTCGAGGCGCTCCGACTCGTAGTCGGTATCGCCGGATCCTTTGACGACGAGGAAGAGCAGGGTGGAGATCAACAGCGCGAGCAACACCGACTTCTCGTAGGTGATCTCGCTGAATCGTTTCAGGTCGGCTTCGGGGTGCTTGACGATCATCGTTCCGTCACCGTTGCGAGGTTGACCTGAAGCACGTTTCCGCGCTTGAACTCCTCGAAGACGTTCTCCACGAAGCCGTATCGCGCGTCTTTGTCTACTTTTATGTTGGTGACGATCTCGGGGTTCGTCGCGAGCTTGCTCCCCATGACTCTCGAAACCTGCGGCAGATCGACGATCAGATCATCGATGCATACACGCCCTTGCCGATCGACCCAGACCGAGCAGATGTTCCGACGCTTGTCTGGGATCTTACGGGTCGACTCGGCCTTCGGCAGAACGACGTCGAGCCCTTGGAACTTCACGAAAACCGTGGAGACCATGAAGCAGATCAAAAGTAGAAACGCAATATCCGACATCGAAGCGGTCGGGAGCTCCGCCACCGGCGCAGCGGATCTCTTGAACTTGGCCACCGCTCAACCCTCCCGTGCCGCGAGCGAAACACGAGTCGCTTTCGACTTCTTCAGCTCGTCCATCACGTCGATCATGACCTTGTAGGGCGCGAGCGGATCGGTCTTGAGCGAGATGATCAATCGCGCGTTCTCAGCGAGCCGCCGCTTGATCTCGTTCTCGATGTTTCCCACCGGCATGATCTTGCGCTCGACAGCGACCGCCCCGGCTGAGTTGATCCAGATATGGCAGATGTTCTTCTTCTGCACCTGAGTCTCTTCCGACTCCGCCGGCAGCACGAGCTTCATGCCCTTGTCCTTGCTGAAGGTCGTGGTCACCAAGAAGAAGAAGAGCAAGAGAAATGCAATATCGGCCATCGATCCCGTCGGGATACTCGCCTCGCCGGCTCCTTTTCGCTTTCTCTGCAAGGCCACGACTAGCTCGCCGCGTTCGCGCCGGTAGCATCATCGAGAATCGCGACCAGCGCGGCCGCCGACTCCTGCATGTCGATGACCAGGCTATTCACCTTGTTCAGAAAGAAGTTGTAAGAGAGCTGAAAGGGGATGGCCACGACCAACCCGCCCAGAGTCGTGAGCAGAGCGACGGAGATCCCGGATGCCACGATCGTCGGCTCCACCTCGCCCGCCGCAGCGATAGCATCGAATGCCTGGATCATGCCCCAAACCGTGCCGCAAAAACCGAGCATCGGAGCGACATTGATCACGGTGGCAAGCCAGATGAGGCGCTTTTCGAGCAGCGACATCTCGATATTGCCCGCCTCGTCGATCGCATGCTGGGCGTGCTCCACCCCCTCGGAGTATCGCGCGAGCCCCGCCTGATAGATCGCCGCGACCGGCCCGCGGGTCCTCATACACAGCTCTCGCGCGCTCTCGATCCCCTTGCCGCGCAACTCCCCCGCGACATCTTCGAGGAACTTCTTCGTGTTCACCGTCGCAAAGCTCAACGAATAGAGACGTTCGATCGAGACAACCAGCCCAATCACGAAGAGCAGAAGGATGGGCCACATGAAGCCACCACCTTGCTGGAACTTTTCAACGAGGTCGAATCCAAAGTTGGGCATTGCGTTCTCCGCGCGGTGTACGGCCGAAGTGCTTGGTTCCGAAAGAGTTATGAGATCGCAGAACCCTATCCTCTTCGAAAGCGAAGTGTCAAGACGTGTTCTGCGCGAGAGAACGGGCCGGCCAGCGAGAGTAAAGGAGAAGTCCGGGGGATGGGTGGTGACCCTGTGTACCGCTCGCCGCGATCCGAGGCCAGGCATGAGGCGATGGGGATCCGCGACGACGAACGCCCCGCCCTCGATGCCCGAGACGGGCCAGCAACCGGGGCGCGCCCCTGCCTGGGGACCCTGCCGCGCGGCTGACTTGGTATGCAGACGATTCGGCTATGTCGTCTGCCTAGATGCGTCGCATCAGGAGCCACACTGAATTCGAGCTACGACGCGATCGAGGCTGCGATAGCGAAGCACCTGCGGGCGGCCGTGTAAGCCGTGCCCAGGCTCGGTTGCCTGGCCCGCCATAGGCTCCGATGTCGGAGCGTGCGCCGTTCGGATAACGAACCGGCCAAAGTGGATGAGCGTCCCAAACACCGTCCTCCTGGCTCGGGTCGCCACGGTCGATGCAGGGGGAGCCCCGACCGGGTATGTAGTCGAAGACACCGACCGTGATGAATGCCGGATCCTCATCCAGATTCCCTTCGCCGGGCCAACCGCCTTCGACATTGCACCAGGTCACGGTGAGGGTGCCCGCGAGCGCCTGAATCTCGGCATTTGTGTTGTCGCGGATGATGGAGCTCACGACCGTGGTGCTGCTCGCATGGGCGTAGACCCCGCCCCCTTGCCGGGTGTAGTGGGTCAGATTGTCGGCGATCAGGCAGTTGGCGATGCTCGCCCGCCCAAACTCGGTGTACAGCCCGCCGCCCCATCCCCCCAGGCATTCATTGGACGCGATGACACAGTTGGCGAGGGTTGGCGTGGAGTCGTCGTATGCGGCGATCCCACCGCCGCTGACTTGCACCTCGTTGCCCGTGATCGCCGTGGCTGAGATAGACGGAGCGCAGTAGTAGTCGCACCACACGCCACCACCGCCCAAATAGGCCGTGTTGGAATCGATCACGCAAGCCTCGATGCGCGGGGCTGAGAAGAAGTAGGCCGCGATGCCACCGCCGACGCCTTCGCTCGGCGGACAGAAGTTGCCCGATACGCGCGAGCGCTCGATGCTAGGCGACGACGCGAAGCAGTACGCGCCACCGCCCCTGGATGCGCCATTGTCCGCAAGGGTGCAGTCGACGACGCGGGGGCGAGAGCCGAGCATGCAGGAGATACCACCGCCCCCGTGTTGCGCGTTGTTCGATACGAGCTCGCAGCCGTGGATGATCGGCGACGCAGCATCGCAGTGGATGCCGCCCCCGTTGGAGAAGGCCACGTTGTCGACGATGCGGCAGCGGTAGATGAGGGGCGAGGCGGACGCGCAAAACACGCCAGCCCCTTCGTCGGCCGACCCGCCCGTGATCGTCAGGCCCGACAGGACGCTGGCGGTGTCCTCCCCGCCGTCGAAGATAAAGACCGATGCGCCGCCATCGCCGTCAACCACTGTTGCGTCCACGATCGCCGGATCTTCGGGATCGATGCTGCGCAGAACGATTCCCTTGCCCGCATAGCGAAGCGCCGACTCTCGGTAGATGCCCGGCGAGATCATGACGGTATCGCCGCTGATCGCCGCGTCGATGGCGCCCTGGATCGTGGCATGGTCGCCAGGGACGTCGATCGTCGCCGCCCGGGCCGCGATGGTTGCGAGGCAGAGGCAAAGAGCTCCGCCGACCGATCCGCGGCTCATAGCTCGCCCGCCTTCGAAGCTTGCTCGAGCAAAGGAACGATCGACGACAGCCCCTCGCCCGGTCGAACCGGCACCAGCGCCGCCATGGCGCTCCCGGCCAGAAGGCCATCGATCGTCAGGCGCAGAGTCGCCAGCCCGACGCCCAGATCGAGAGGAAGAGCCCGCGTGAGAACCTGCTCAGTGCCCGCCGGCACCCTGAGCCTGAGCGGATCCAGTATCATCGGATCCTGCCCTTCGATCGACACCTCCGCTCCGATCTCGATTTCGCTGGGCTCACCCACGAGATCGGCGATGTACACGCGCACCGTAGCCCGCTCGCCGTCCGTCAGGATCCGCCGCTTCGGCGCCACCTCGATGGAGACAGCCTGACACTGATCGATCGACAGCGCCCCGATGTCGAGGCGCGTGCCGTCGGGATCGCTACCGAGCGGTGGGCCGGCGTCGATACAAGGGGAGCCGGGGCGTAGCGAGTACAGCCCCAGATCGGGCGCGGCCAGCATCGGATCGATGAAGAGATCGTGCGCACCGGGCGTCACATTCGGTCCGATCAAATCGCCTTCGCCCCAAATGCAGTTGTAATCGAGGATCGGCCATTGGTCGAAGGTGAGGCTGTCGTCTGATTGAAAACGTATTTGGGGGCGAGTGCCGTTATTGGCAACGATGTTACCCAAGATCAAAGAAGAAGGTATCGAGTCACTTGGAGGGTAGTAATAGTGATAGAATGAGATCCCTCCTGGCATCGTGGTCGCGCTGTTCCCTACAATGGTGTTGTGGCTTATGATTGCGTTCTTTGTATTCACCAAAGCCAGACCATTCCCATTCGCAGCGATTACATTTCGCGTTACAACGCAGTCGGGACCATCAATCCAGGTCGCAAACTCGTCCGCGGTGTTTTCCAGGAAGTAGTTGCCGACAACTCGAGCCCTTGTATTTGTATTGCAGCTCAGTGTAGTACCTTCGTTTCTCCAAAACAGATTCCCGCGAATCATCGGACGGCCCGAGCTGTTGGCCGCCCAGCCCAAGGAAACCGCGCTCCCGCTGAGCTTCGCGCGATTCCAAGCGAAGAGGTTTCCTCGAATCTCGATCCCGGTGCTCTGACCTTCGATCGCGCCGCCCCCGTTTGCATAGTTGTCGATGAAGAGATTGCCGACCACCAGCGGAGAGCCCCGAGATACCTGCATGGCCCCGCCCCAGCCTCCTTCGTTGTCATAGAAGACATTGCCTCGGATCGTAGCGGAACCGAGTGAGCCGACTGCAAAATGCCGTCCCTTTGTGACCGTGAACCCTTCCAGAATCGCGTCCCGCTCCAGATCACTGCCGACGAGAACAATCGGATCGTATTCGTTTCCCGGCAGCAGCGCGGTGTGAAAAGGCCCATGAGACGAGCGCAGCACGACATGAGCTGGCAGCTCGATGCTCTCATGGTAGGTACAGGGGCCACCAGAACTGTATCACCCTTGGATTTAGAGCGGGGCGCGGCACACGGACTCAACTGGCATCCCAGGGAAGCACCACATCCCGCGCACTGATCGGGCGGCTCTGCTCCGCCGGACAGATGATCAGGCCCGGCGCGATGTCCAGCCCGGAGTACGTATCGCGGAAAGCGTGGATGCCCCGCAGGTCTCCCCGGCCGGGGTTCGTTTTCAGCTTGATCGCGATGGGGTAGAGACGACCGTCCCGCTCTAGGATGATGTCGACTTCCGCGCCACCGTGGCTCCGCCAGTGATAGCGATTCGGTGATGCCGAGATCGTTGCCGACAGCTTGCGGATCTCTCCCACCACCGCCGACTCGAAGAGAGCGCCGCTTAGGGGGTGACCAGCCAGCGCCCTGGGCGCCGAAATCGCTTGCAGGTTGCACGCTAGGCCAGTGTCGGCGATGTGGCCCTTGGGCCTCTTGCTGACGCGCTTGATCGTATTCCCGTGATAAGGAGGGATCTCGTACCACTGGAAGGTCGCGGCGAGTACGGAGAGCCATCGGCGGCAGGTCTGCGGCGTCATGCCGATCTCGCGACCCAGCTGCGAGTGGTTGATCTCGCTCGCGGTCAGCGCCGAGATGAGCCGCGTGAAGCGACCGAACTGCTGCCAGTCATCAACGTTGGCAAGTGCCCGTGCATCCCGCTCGATGTAGGTGCGCAGATAGGCCCCGTAGAAATCGTCGATCCAATCCGGCTCTAATGTGTCGGCTTCGGGAAGGAACCCGCACCACAGTTGCTCGTAGAGGGTCCGCGATCTCTCCAGGCGAGGGTGGCACCCAGCGACGAATGCCTCGGGATCGTCCAGGTAGCGCCGCAGCCAGTGATCCGCACGCGGCGCTCCCGCGATCTCCGCCAGGCTGAATCCTTGCAGATCGAGAAACACCGCGCGTCCCGCCAGGGACTCGCTCACCGCCTTCATGACCGACCACTGCTGCGACCCCGTCAAGACGTATTGGCCGGGCTCGTGCCGCGCCCGATCGATGCGGCGCTTGATCACCGGCACCAGCTCCGCGGCGAACTGGATCTCGTCCAAAACCACGGGGGTGGGATGGTTGTCCAGGAAGAGCTCAGGATCCTCTCGCGCCCCCGCGACATCTATGACTGGGTCGAAGACAACGTGATCCCAGTCGGGAAGAAGATGCTGAAGCAGAGTGCTCTTGCCGACTTGTCGCGCACCCACCACTACCACTGCCGGGAAACGACCGACCATCGAGAGCAGCTTCTGCTGAAGTATGCGTGATTTGTAGATCATGCTTGAAAACTAGCGATCCGATCATCAGATTTCAAGCTCCTGGTCGAGGATCGCGATTTCGACCTGATCCTTCTGCTCAAGGTCCGCGCAGGAGTAACTAGTGACTTTGGCGCCCAGATGTGGCGCAGATCTGGTCGATCGGCGAGCTTCGAAACCACAGGAATAGTAGGCTATTTCGCGGATTTCGGAACCCGCCGATCGGGCGGAGATGCGGTGCAGATG
>CAZFNT010000190.1:2000-7459 GCA_964520315.1 uncultured Gemmatimonadota bacterium | reverse complement strand
CGCATGCGAGGAGTTGTGCTGCCGCGAAGCGGCCAGCACCAACTCCTCGGTCATAGGCTGCTCCGCAGCCTATGACTATTTGAGAAGTACCATCGATCGCTCCAGTCGAGTCTCTCCAGCAACAAGCCGAATCAGATAGACCCCACTGGCGAGCCGATCGGGCTTCCAGCCAATCATGTGCCCACCCGCGGCATGCGGCCCATCCGCCAGCACGGCTATCTTGCGACCCGAGAGATCGTAGACCGCCAGCTCGATCGAGCCCGCTTCGGTTAGCTCGAATCGGATCGATGTAGAGGGGTTGAAGGGATTCGGACTGTTCTGGCTGAGGCTCGCCCGAGCTGGAGCCGCTGGAGCGTTCGGTTGGTCTCCGTCGACCCCGGTACCCTGTGGATACCACTCGTCGGTATCGAGCTCCAGCGTCGGGCTCGAATCATCCATGACGAAGGAGAGGTTCGCGAAGCAGTCGCCAGGATGAGGGTGGCGCAGGTCTTGCCACATCCAGTTGGTGCCGACCTCCCAGGCGTTGCATGGGTCGCCCAAGATATCGAATCGTTCCGGCTTCGAATCGGCGTGGGCTCGGTACTTGTAGGTTATCGGACCCTTCGGGGTCGTTCCGGCGGGGAAGAGAAGCGAAATACTCCAGATCCCGCCCCCTTGATCGACAAGTAGGTTCGTGTCGTCGTCCCAGTTCAGAGGGGCGGACTCTCCACGGATCGACATCTGGTCGATCGTACAGAGAGAGCAGTCGTCGTTTTGCAGGACGTTGAAAGTCACGGTGACATCTTGCTCGGTGAAGCCGGCGAAGTCGTCGAAGTAGACCACCTCGAGCGCCAGGATTTCCCCTTCGAAGAGGAACGTGCGGTTGTCCCCACCATCCAGCTCCCAGATATCCTGGCCTCCCGATACGATGACGAACTTGTACTCGACGGTTGTGCCGGAGTCCGCATTGTCGAAGTCCGCGATCCCTTCGTACACGCTCGGCTCCGGACCTTCCGTCAGCTCGATTCCGCTTACCCAATCCAGGGGAGCGAGGCCTCCGCGGACGAACACCGCATCTCCCGAACCGGAATCGAATACACCGATGTCTTCTTGAGCCGACATATCGACCTGGAAAAGGACGGCCGATGTGTCCGCGGTGGCGGAGGGAGCGCCCCAGAGCGCAAAGGCAGTGGCGGTAGTGAGCAGTTTCTTCATGAGTGTTCCTTAGCTGCAGGCTCTCAAAAGCTCAGCGCAAGTGCAAAAAACTGAGTTGAATCGAGTCGACCGTAATCGGCCCAGGCGTAGTCGACCGCTAGATGAATCATGCCTGGTAGATCGATTGCCAGCCCGGCTCCCATCGTGAGTCCCCCTTCGATCGCTGGGTCCCGCGCGACATCGAGGCCCAGACTCTGCAATGCGTTCCTGACTCGCAAGCGGTTCCATCCGATCCGCACAGCGAGAAGCTCGGCCGGCCACGCCTCCAGTCCGATGTTGAGGCTCTCGGTGTTGTCGTTCGGGTGAATGGCGTCGAGTGCGACCCTTGTAGGAATCAACTCCGATTGAAGCAAGTCGAGCGCGATTCCGGTACGGAAGAGCAGGGGCAGATTCCAGCGGCTCACTTCGAGCATCGCCGGCGTGTTGGCGTTGTTCCCGTCGATCTGTTCGTCCAGGTCCTTGGTCGTGCGCAGATCGAGACCTTCCATCTTCATACGAGTGCCGAAATTGGATATCGCTGAGCCGATGCTCATGTTTCGCCAGCCGATCCGGTAGACCGTACCGACGTCCAGAGCCCAACCCGCGGCGGCCCCGTGCCAGATCGTCTGGCGGATGTACTTGATCTGTGCCCCCATCGAAAACTTGTCGGTGAGGGTTGCGGCGTAGGCAAGTCCCATGGCGAGATCGCGCGAGCGGAAATTCTCGCCCGTGCCCTCTTGCTCCGCCACCGTCGTCACCGCCATCTCACCGAAGTCGAGCAGAGTGATCGAGGCACCGACCACGCCCCCGGCTACGCCCGGTGCAACCGCGCCCAAGTACTCGAAATCGATCCCGGCCAACCACCTGGAGTGCTGAAAGAGTAGTTGAGGTTCACCGAACTCGGCGACCCCGCCAACGTTCCAGAAGAGGGTGCTTGGGTCGTCCGCCTGGGCCACGAAGGCTCCACCCATGGCTGTCGCTCTCGCCCCCACTCCCAAGGTCAAAAAAGGAGCGGCAGTGGTTCCGACATTGGTCTGCGCGAGCGCGGGCGAAATCCACAACAGCCCCCAGATTCCAACACCAACGGCCTTGAGGGACGCGCGAAGATCTGTCATTTGATCACCGCGAACTTCCCGATCCGCTCGCCGAAACCGGGCGCATCGACGTGGAAAATGTAGACTCCATATGCGATCTCGAGGTTGTCTCGGGAGCGGAGGTTCCAACTGACGGATCCGCCCAGATCATCGCCGCTTTCGTACTCGATCGTATCCACCAATTCCCCCCGCACCGTATAGATCCGAATCGTGCAGCGTGGCGGCAGGTGAGTGAAGAGCAGTCTTCTCTCGCCGCGGTCATCGCCGACAACCCGCGCCGGCTCGAGACTGTTCCCAGCTACGTACGGGTTGGGCACAACCTTGATCTGAGTCATCTCAAAGGCCTTTGCGCTCGCCCTCGCCGTCGGTTTCACCGCACGAAATGTGTAAATATCACCATCCACGCCTCCGCGGAAGGGAATCGTAGTTCTCAGCTCATAGACTGCGCTCTCTCCGGGCGGTTGGCCACCGCCATCTTCGATCCCGAGGCTCCAAGTCGGCAGCCACGTCGATGAATCAGCTGGGTCGGGCCGGAGCAATATGATCTGATCGTCCGGGTCCAGCTCATCGTCGAGCTCGCCCCGTTCCCAAAAGGCAAACTCAGCTTGGCGTTCGACTCCGCCAGTTGTTTCCACCACATGGAAATACGTGTCGGCCGCCGGCACCGGAATCTCGCCGAATATGTCGTCGATCACGAAATCTGTCGAGCGTCCGGATATCTCAGCACTCATGCGCAACTCGTACGTTCCTGGCCATGCGTATCCTTCGGTACGCCGGAAAGAGAAGACCCGTGGGGTCACCGCGTACGCACCATCGACCGCTCCTGACCAACCCGAGAGTGAATCCACTATCTCGACCGCAAGATCGTTCTCTAGCACCAGCCTCAGCCCCGCGAAGAAATCGTCGCTAAGACCCGAGGAAACACTCGTAGAGCTATCTATCACAACCGAGTCCGCGTCCATATCTCGTACCGAGTAGGCGATCGTCTGGCGGGCGTGAAGCGTATCCGCATCCCAAAACGTATCGTCGTCGAAGGTCACGTCGTACGATCGTTCCATGATTCGCGCCGGGTCAATGATCTCGATTTGGAGCGTACCCGTGCCGGGCCCTTCGTGATACACATCGACCACGGCGGCTCCCTGGTATCCGGTGGCTTTCACACCTGGGGTTACGGCCACGGTGTTGTCATCGAAGATCAGCGTGCCGTCATCGAGCTTGGTTATAGATTTCGTGTTTTCAGCCGGCTGCAGATCCAGCTCCACTCCACCGTGGTCGTAGGCGACTACAGCGTAATAGTAGGTGCGCCCATTGACGACATCGTTATCTTCGAAGGTGTACTGCAGCCCCGTGTCGGCACCAAGAAAGAACTGGATTCCGCGTCCCTCGATCGGTGTCTGGAAGAAGCCCAATTCCCCGTTGATCTTGTCGAACTGAGCCAATGGGTCATTGAAAATCTTTGTACCCTTCCCATCTGTTATGGTGAAGCTCTCGTTGAAGAAAGGCTCAGTCGACTTGTAGATCTTGTAACCCTCGAAATCGAAGCCGAGCAGGTGGTCGAAACTCATTTCCGAGGCTGTTCCATCCCAATATAGGGCCACCTTGTCGGAATCAGCGACTGCCCAGACGGTTGGATTGGCCGGTGGTCGGGCGAAGGTATAGTTCTTGTCATATATCTTCTGGGCGGTGCGTTTGTTATCGACGATGTCTTCGAAATCCTCGCCGAAGATCAACGCCATCGAGAAGCGCTGGGTTTGCCCGGCGGGCAAGGGGAAGTAGCCCGATCCATAGATGAAATCACCATCCGCCGGCACGCCCGGTACAACATCGAAATGCCCAGGTCGCATGCGTTCCCACAGGCCCGCGTCGTCGTTCATGCTCACGGCGCCGGGCGGGGAAAAGTAGTCGAAGCTCGTGAGACCGATCTGATCCGATTCATCCACATCGGTGGCATCGAAGTTTCTTTCCCCCCCTGTCGGGATTCCATCTCCCTCGCCTTCGTCCCCAGTATCCGGCACTCCGTCGGCACCGGTGTCGTGGAAGAGCGGGTCCCAATCTTGGTCATTGTCGATCCCGTCGTCTCGGCTTTCATCGATCATCTCGTCGATGCGACCGTCCGCATTGTTGTCGACATTGTCTGCGTAAGCGAGGCCGATATGTTGCTCCCCTTCGTCGATGAGTCCATTGCCGTTGTCGTCGATGCCGTTGCTGGCCGTCTCGCCCGAAAGCATGCCGCCGTGGACCAAGGGACTGCCCTCTTCGCCGTCTCCGTCGTCGTCGATCCCGTTGAAGGGGTTGCCAGGCGATTCGAGAAAGGCGTAACCGGCGTAGCCCACTTCGATCGTCTCGGACACAGGTATCCAGTTCTGGTCCTTGCTGTCGTCGTCAGAATCCCACGAATAGGTGATGTCGTCTTCAAGATCGAAGAAAGCCAGATCGTCGATGGTGTCACTTCTACCGCCTGATAGTGTGCCCACCACCATTCCAAAGGCGACCTTGTCGTAGTCGTGAACCGAGATATTCTTCACCTCGTACAACCAGAATATGACATCTTCGGCAAGAAAGTGTGACCATTGAAAGCCACGGACCTTCATCTGCAACCCGAGGCCCTGGCGGCTCGGCTCTTCGGGCGTGGGCAGCCAAAGAACCGTGCCGTTGTCGGCTAGATTGAACTCCGCGTCGTTGGCATCATCCATGAAAAAGAAGGACTCTTGGTCGGCGTTCTGTACTCCGCGGCCGAAGAAGCCGTTCCAGAAACCGTTCCAGGAGTCAGGCTTATCGGCCCAGTGCGCCGGCCAAGTGCTGGACAGGTGGCTCATCGCCACACGGTCTTGGCCCTCGGAGAGAAAGCCCGGGACCGGTTCGAAGCCCCAGAAGACGCCGCCTCCAGGTCCGTCGGAGTTGCCCCTCGGTCCGTCGCTGGTGATTACAGACTGGACCGTCTCGCCGATGTCGTTCTCGAACTCAACCGCGATCATAGGTGTGACGTCTCCGACATAGTAGTTGCCGGTACCTATCGGCCATTCACCACTGGGCTCACCTGGATTGGCCACCAGGCCAAAGTTGTAGAAGATCGTCCCTACCTTGTTGCCGCTGTGGAGGTTCTTCCTGCGCCATCCCGGATCGCCCTGCGAGAGATCATCGTGGTCCATGGTATCCGCGAAGGCCGTTCCAAATGCCACGAGAGCGGATATG
>CAZFNT010000190.1:0-1990 GCA_964520315.1 uncultured Gemmatimonadota bacterium | reverse complement strand
GAATGGCGTAGTGCGAGTTCATCGTGGCATGCCGCCCTAGTAGCTGATGCTGGCCCCAATCTGCACCTGACGGGGAGCAGAAAAGAGACTTGGATTGTCGAAGAAGGAGTCGACAGTGTTCACGAATTCGGTGGATAGCTTCTCTGCCTCTAGCTCCTGCAAGCTTTCGGTCGCCCTTCCGGTGTCGGTGTAGACAAAAAGCTCGTTTCGGCGATCCAAGAGGTTGAATACGTTGGCGAAGATGTCGATGCGCAATGCTGCCAGGCCAACGCCTCGATGGGCATTGAGATCGACGTTGTAGTAAGCCGGGACCCGTCCACCGTTTTCCTCAGCCGCACCGACCTGCCGGATGGCCGGAGTATACGGGGTCGGGCTCCACAAGTTCGACAGCACCGCGATTCCCCAATCGACATAGTCCAAGCCGACACGGACATTGAGTGAGTGCCTGCGATCCCAATCCAGAGGTACCAGCCGCGGCAGCGGTTCCAGCCCGAATGACAGGCGTTGAAAAGCCTGCGCCGGATTGGAGGCAACGCCCTCAGCGATCTGAAATGTGTAGTCGAAACTCCAGAAGAAGGGATCGGAATCGGTCGAGAACGAGAGCGCCATTCCCCGGGCGTTGCCTTGATCTCGGTTGTTGTACTGTGCGTATTTCTTTCCGGCGGAATAGCTCTCGACGATGCGATCCGAAGCGAGCAAGTTACGGAAGTCCCGAAAGAAGAAATCGGCGGTCAGACGCCCAGCATCGCCGATCTGTTGCTGCAGACCTATCTCGTACTGCACCGTTTTCTGCGCGTCGATATCAGGGTTACCCATCAACGAGGTTATCCCGATTCCGTCGCCCAAGAGCCACTCCGGATTGCTGTAGATCGTCGCCAGTGTCGGGATCTGGAAGAAATGGCCATACGATACATGAATTCCACCGCGATCAGTAATCGGATAGGAGAGGCCCACTCGCGGTGAAATCTGGTGTTTCGGGTTCGCCGCCGTGAACATGTATCGGCTGCGGAGATCGGCCGCCGCCGGATCATCCCAGGGAACACTGAATGATCCGCCTTCGTACACGGGCCGCCCATCGGCAAAGCCGACGATTCGTCCGGAGCTATGATCGAAGAAGCTACGCAGAGGGTTCGCGACATTTGGGTCACGGGGATCGAAAGGAATGTCGGCGGCGGGATCGAAACGGTCGATGCGAACACCGGTGTTGAGAATGAGATCCTCGATTTCCAGTTTATTCTGAACGTATGCACTGAATTCGGTCGGCTGAACGGCGAAGGTCTCGACGAAGGGGGATCCAACCTTGCCGTCTGCGATCGATTGGTTGAAAACATCGAAATCGTGATGTCGCAATTCCACGCCCAGCTTGACCAGATTGTCATGGTTGAGTTGGCTTGTGAGGTCGAGCTTGACGATGTCGGTGATTGTCTCTTGCTGCCACCAGCCTGCGGATACTCCGCCCGTCGAGTAGGAATATCCGTAGTTCGGAACTTGGTCGAGAAAGGCAGTATAGTAATAACGCGGATCGCTACGATCCTCGAAAACCCACGATTCCTGATGGTTGACGAAGCGGGACAGGCCCAGGTGTAGGAAGGTCCGCGCGCTGGCACCGAAGGCGAGCGTACCGGTCAGGGTGTGAGATGTGCCGGTCTTGCGATATGTAGGTGTAGCGTAGGGGTTGTAGCGAAAAAAGTGATCATAACTGTCGCTCTTGGAATTCTCGAGCAGTAGATTATAGCGGAGCTTCAATCCCGGGGTGAGTCGCCAGACGAGTTTGGCTTGCCCGGAGTACTTGCGGTAAGGATTCATGGACACGAATGAGCTGTCGCCAGTCGCTAGAACCCGCCAATTCTCGGGATCCGGATCCGAAAAGTCGGCTACATCATGGAAGTTGAAGACCTCTCGCCCATACAGATAGCCGTCAGATCCAACAGCCCGGCCACTCGCGAAAAGAGTGAGTTTGTCTCCCAACAGCGGGCCGGAAAGCGAGCCT
>CAZFNT010000189.1:0-7518 GCA_964520315.1 uncultured Gemmatimonadota bacterium | reverse complement strand
CTTCGATAATCCTCTTCTCGAAGCCACGAAGCACCTCACTGACAGGGAAATCGCGAGCCCACCTGCCCCCCGCATCCACGCCGATCTTGAGGCGATCTCCGCTGTAGCTGAACGCCCCGCTCCCCTTGATCGCGCTGGCCGGAAAGTTGGCAGCGAACTGATTGCTCAGTCGAAGAGCCGCGCTCAGCGACGCGTTTTTCAGCTCCCCCGAAGCGTCCAGAGCAGCGATGTTCTCAAGGCCCTGATTGGCCTGGATGGTGGTCCCAAGGGCGTCGTGGTCGTCGGTTCGGAACCAGAAGGCGCCCAGAGTGTCGGCCACCGAGAACCCCGAGAGCCCTTCGATTCGCCCCGAAAAATTGAAGGCCTGAGCCGCCTGCTCCACGCGTGAACTTCGAGAGAAGACCTCTTTCGACGCACTCAGTCCGCTCGCCACCACGAGCCACGAGCGCAGGGAACGATCGATCGCAAGAACCAGGCTGGTCTGATCGCTCGAGTATCCGTTGCTGGAGTCGCGCGATCCGCTCCGAAAAGCGCTCGCCGCCATTCGCCAATCGAAATCGACATCGAAGACCGCGCCGATCTCTTGCGAAAGCCTCACCCTCTCTTCGAAAACCGATCCAGTCGCCAGGTAGTCGCTCCCGCTCCCCTCCTGACTGGCGCTCCCGGTCGCGCCGAGCAACAAGAGCAACGCCCCAGCTCCGACACCGCTGAACAGAGTCGGATCAGCGGAACTCATTGGCCAGGCGCGCGAAGTCGTCGAGATCCAACATCTCCGCCCGAAGGCCTGGATCGATTCCGGCCCGTTCCAGTGCCCGATCCACGGCTTCCGTGCCCCCCGGCAACGATGTCGCCCCCGCTCTCAGGCTGTTCCGCAAGGTCTTCCGTCTCTGCGAAAACGCCGCTCGTGCCACACCCATAAAGAGCTCGGGATCCTCCACCGCGACGGGCGGCTCCCGATGGGGCACCAGTGCGATCACCGTCGATGCGACGCGAGGCCGCGGACGAAAGGCACCGGCATGCACCGAAAAGCAGCGCTCGACCCGGAAATGGAAGCGACACGCGACCGTAAGCAGCGCATAAGTCTTGTTGCCCGGCTTGGCGAGAATCCGCTCGATCACCTCCTCCTGGAACATCGCAACGATCCGATCGATGCGAAGCGCCGCATGCATCAACCATCGAAGCAAGGCCCCCGAAATCGAGTAGGGCGCATTCGTCAGCACCACTCCCCGCGCCCCCCCATCGGGCAAGAGCCGACCGACATCCGTCCGCAAGATATCTCCCCGAACCAGCTCGAATTCCGTCCGGTCCCCAAAACGCTCCTCCAGCCCCGCGGCCAACCGCTTGTCGATCTCCACCGCGGTCACCCGTGGCTTCGCCGGGTGATCCAGCAGATGTTGCGTCAGCGCACCGGTGCCGGCCCCGATGTCGATCACCGGCTCACCAGGCTCGATCGCGGCCGCCTCGACGATTCGCCGCGCGACCTGGGTGTCGATGAGAAAGTTCTGCCCCAGCTTTCGGCTCGGCCGGAATCGTCGCTGCTCTTCCATCACCCTGCGCAAGGCCCCGCGGACGCCAGATCCCGACGAAACAGCCTCTCGGCGGCGGAGTCGGTCAAACGATCAACCTCCTCCTCGGCGACCCCCCACGCCTCGGCGACCGCTTTGCGAATCAGTGTGAGATAAGAGGGCTCGTTTCGCCGCCCGCGATGCGGATGAGGCGCCAAGAAAGGGCAGTCGGTCTCGAGCACCACCCGGTCGCGCGGAATCCGCGCAAGAAGCTCGCGGCGATCGGAGCGCTTGAACGTCACCGGCCCGCCGATCCCCAGATAGAGCCCCAGATCGAGCGCTCTCCGCGCGTGCTCCGCCGTCCCCGAAAAACAGTGCCAAACCCCATGCACCCCTCCCGCCGCGGCGACAATCTCAAGCACACGCTCCTCCGCCTCTCTGACGTGAATGATCAAAGTGAGCTCCTTGCGCCTGGCGATCTCGATCTGCCGGTCGAACGCGCTCTCCTGCTCCGCCAACGTCGCGTAGTCGCGGTAGAAATCCAACCCCGTCTCGCCCACCCCCACGACGCGCGGATGATCGGCAAGAGCTTCCAGCCAATCGAGGTCGTTCCCCCCCCCCGCGCTGTTCGGGTGCAGCCCGACCGTCGCATATAGATCGCCCGCCGCCCCCTCCTCCGCAAGCTCCACGCACGCCCGCGACGTCGCCTCGTCGATGCCGATGTTCACCACCCCGCGAACACCGGCTGCCCGCGCACGCCGCAGCACCTCGAGCCGATCCTCCTCGAACTCCGGCAAGTTCATGTGTGCGTGGGTGTCGATCAAGCTCAGCATCCTCCGCGGGCAAGGTCGGCGAGGGTGACCGCCATCAGCAGCGCCGGGTTCACATTCCTCGTCCCCTCTCCCTGCAAGACCCGCCTGCGCTCCTGAATCAAGCCCAGCATCTCCGGAATGGCATCGCGCGGAATCCGCCCCGCGGCGGTCTCGATCGCCGCGCGCATCTCACTGTCCACGATCTGCCCGCCATTCTGAAGCGCGAGAACATCCCTGAAGGCGGCAAGCAGCGCATCGAGAAAATCCACGCACTGCCCGCGAGTCAGCCTCTTCGTTCCCCCCGCCTTCTCGATCGCCGTGATCCGCTTGGGCACATCGCGCCCGATCCCCTCACTCAGAAGCTCGAAGGCCAGATCGCGATATGGGGGTGGCCCGCTACGCAAACGCTCCAGTAGCTCCGCGGGCCGACCTTGCGATTGCTCGATCACCGAGTCGTGGCTCATCTTGGCGAGACCTCTTTTCAGGGAATCTACCCCTTGGGACTGACACCCGTCTTCCAATCGATCCCGAACAAGCGAGGCAAAGGTCGACATCTCCTCACGATCCAGCCGCGTAAAAGGAATGCGTTGTGCACGTGAAAGAACTGTTTTCAGAAGTCTGGCGGGCGCCGCCGTTGTCAGGATCAGAAATGCTCCCTCGGGCGGTTCCTCCAGCGTCTTCAGGAAAGCGTTCGCCGCCGTAGGATTCATCGCCTCCGCCTCTCGCACGATGACGATCCGCGCTCCCCCCCCGAACGATCGAAGACAGATCAACCGCTGAATCTCGCGAATCCAGGCCACGCTGATCGCCGGGGCCCCTTCCTGAATCCGGTGCGCGAAGGGATCGGCCCTGCGCTCGGCCAACATCTTTGTGAGCGTCTCCTGCTCGGATTCGAACCTCTTCTTAGGATCGGTGACGTCGCGTCGACGGTGACGCCCGCCTCGTGTAGCGCGCTGCTCGGATTCGAACCTCTTCTTAGGATCGGTGACCGCCACCTGCCCAGCGATCGGCATTATGAAGTGCACATCGGGATGCGCGAGCCCGAGCACCTGCCGGCAGTCGGGGCACTGCCCACATGCCCGCCCCGCCCGCTCTTGCGGCATCTCTCGGCAGAGCAGGGCAGCGGCCACCCCGTTCGCCGCCGACCATTTCCCCACTCCGGCCGGACCCGCGAAGAGAAGAGTGTGGTGCAATCGCCCCGCTCCAAGGGCGCGTTCGAGCATCATGATCGCTCTGGTCTGCCCGATCAGCTCCCGCAGCATCATCGGGCGTCGCTCCCCGATGCGGGCGTCACCGGCCCGCTCGTCGAGATTCGATCTGTTCGCGCATCGTGGAGTCGCTTCGCCCATCGCGTCGCCAGCGCCATGCTCGCCGCCGAAGCACGTCCCGATCCGACCAGCTCGAAGGCGGTCCCGTGGTCAGGCGAAGTGCGGACTATCGGCAGCCCGACCGTCACGTTCACCATGTCGAGCCCGTGGATCATCTTGAGCGGCGCCAGCGCCTGGTCGTGATAGAGAGCGACGACGCCGCGCGGCGCCATGTCGGCGTCAGAGGTCGCGAGTGCGCCTTCGATCCGATCCGGCCCTCGAGCGTCGATGCCCAAGGCGCGCGCGGCATCGACTGCGGGTGCGATCGAGTCGATCTCCTCTCGCCCGAAAAGCCCCTGCTCGCCGAGGTGGGGATTGAGCGCGGCAACGCGGATCGGCACACCGCGCTCGCCGAACTCCGACTCGAGAGCCCCGTGGAGCATCTGAATGCACGCGAGTACCGAGCGTCTCGTGACCCTCTCAGCCACCTCGGCCAGCGCTACATGCGTGGTCAAGAGCGCGACCCGCAGCTCCCGTGCAACGAAGACCATCCCGACCTCGCCGGCATCACAGAGATTCGCCAGCAGCTCGGTGTGACCCGGATGGTCTATGCCGGCCAATGCAAAAGACGCCTTGCAGATCGGAGCGGTGACCATCGCCGCGATTTCCCGTCGCCGGGCGCACTCGAGGGCGGCCTGAATCGCCTCCAGCGCGCACTCCCCGGCGGCCCGTGACGGCTTGCCCACGGGAACATCAGGTGGCCCTGGGCAAGGGCGAAGGCGGTCCGCGATCGAGGAAAAGTCGATTCGTGCTCGAGCCGCGCCCTGCTCGAGCGCCGCTTCCGTGCCGAAAAGCAGGGGCGAAACACCTGCCGGGGGATCGGCCGCAACGCGGGCCGCCAGCTCCGGACCGATCCCACCTGGATCGCCTAGAGTGACGCCGATCGAGATCGAGCTCATTCAAGGCGCTCCGGCGAATCCGCCAGCACCCGCACAAAAACCCGTTCTCGTCGCTTTGCTATCCAGTCGACAAAGCGTGCGTCGAGCTTGTCGAGGCGCAACTGCTCCTCGATTCGAGAATAGAGCTCACCCAGCGAACGCACCCTGCCTCCCCTGATCGCTTCGAGCTTGATGACCGAAACATCTATCGGCGAGATCTGGACGGGGCTCAGGTCACCCGACTTCATCGCCGACAGCATCGTCCTTTCCAACGGCGCAAGCTCCTCTTCCGCGACTTCGTCCGCCTCTCGCTGCTCGAGTGCCCCCGGAAATCGCGCGACGAACCCCGCCCAGTCGATCCGGCCGCTCACGACCTCCGATCGGGCATCGCTCACCTCTAGCTGAATCTCCTCCGCACGCGCCTCGTCCAGAGAGGTGGTCCTGAGAATGTGGTACAGATGCGTCTCTTCCCCTTTTCGTTCGTCCACAAAGAAAAGGTGGTACCCGAACCTCGAGCGCGCGACATCGCTCATTTGCCCGCTGTCGAGTTCTCGAACCGCGTCGTCGATCTCTCGCACCAACGTGCCCTTAGTGATCCAGCCGAGGTCTCCCCCGCGCTCGGCCGTTCCCAGGTCTTCGGTGTGTCGCCGAGCGGCGTCGATGAACTCTTCCGGCCCCTTGATCGTGTTTCGAAGGCTCTCGAGCAACGATCGGGCCTCCCGAGCTTGGGGTTCCGCTAGCGGAAGGGGTATCGAGAGGCGGCTCAGTCGAAAGTTACGAGCCGTACGTTCCAGCTCGTCTTGGTGGGCGTCGTAGTACGCCTGCACTTCACGTCTGCCGACTTCCACCCGCTCATATATCTCCGCCGCGATGACGCGATCGCGCACGAGCTTGTCCTGAATCTCCTCTTCGTAATTCTCCCTAAGCGCCTCCTCGCTGAGCCCTTCGGTAGCCAACGCATCGGCGAACTCCTCGTCGCTGCCGAAGTTGCTTCTCACATTCGCCAGGGCCCGCTCGACCGCATCTTCGAGCTCCGCGTCACCGATTTCGATCCCGTTTTCGGTCGCGTACACCTGCAGGATCTTCTCGTTGATCAGCTCCTCTAAGGCCGCTCGGCGATCCGCTTCCGTCGGCGGACCTTGAGCTGCGCCCCGAGGCAGTCGGCTCAAGTAGGCTCGCTCCTCCACCTCACCGATGAACACGAGCTCGTCGCCAACCTGCGCGGCGATCCCCTCCAAGAGCTCGGTTCTCGCATGCCCGGCCGCGGCAAGGAGCATGGCGGATATCGGAACGATTCGACTCGACATCATGGCGACAACCACTCTACCGGGAACCACTCATCGAGCAGAGCTTGCACCTCGATCTTCCGTTCTTCGCGTATCTCTTTGGTCAACCGGTGAGCGATCGTGCCGCGCGCCTCCTCGAAACTCAGCTCCTTCGGGGGAACTCTCTTTCTCAGCTCCACGATTGCCCAGCCTTCTTCGTCTTCGAAGGGAGGGGTTCTCTCACCGATTACGAGCGTATCGGCCTGGTCCCAGCGGTCCGGACGATATGGTCTCTCAAAAGGTCCCAAACGGCCCCCACTCCTCGATGTGTACCCTTCTGAATATCGAGAGGCTACTGCTTTGAATGGGGCGCCTCGGTCCAGGAGCGAATCAGCCTCGGCGATCCGGAGCCGATGTCGCGCCGAGATCTCTCCAATGACGATTCGTCTCGGCATGCGAAAATCTTCTCTGTTCTCGTCGTAGCACTCTCGAATCGCGGCCTCCGATGGAGTGTAGCCCTCGGTCTTCGCCAGCAAGAGCTTCTCCGCTCTCTCGGCCAGCCAGATCTCGACACCCATCTTCGCGATCGATTCGGCCTCGGGGCGATCGGCGTAGCCCTGAGAGAGTGCGTCGTCGTAGAGCTTGTGCTCTATCGCCATCCCCCGAAAGAAGTGCTTCACCGTCTCGGGTGTCTTCATGACCGCTCTGCGGCCGGGATTGTAGGTCGCGTACTCGGTCAAGCATGCCCCGAGCGATAGTGCCTTGCCATCGATCAAGAGCAACGTTTCGGCGCTGTCCGGCAGAAGGTGGCGCAGCATGCTCTCCGCATCCCGATTGCCTGACATCGTCGTCTCCACCAGGCGATCGCAAATCCCTTCGTTCCAGACGATCTTCGCCTCTCCCATTATGCCGGCGAGGTAGTCGGCCTCTCGTTGCCGCACGATCTCTTCCCGCATCTCCACGAGCTTCGCCTTGTAGACCGAGTCGGCGTTGGTCGGCTCGTCGAAGCGCGCCTCGGTCACCTCGATCACGTGGTGTCCGTGCTCGGTCTGCGCGATCTCATACGCGCCGCCGACCGGCAGAGAGAAGATCGCCGCGTCCACCGGGGCGACCATGCGCCCGCGCCGCGACCAACCCAGATCGCCGAGCGTATACTTCACGCGAGTGGCATTCGAGCGCTCGAGCGCGAGCTTGCCAAACTCGGCTCCGGCCTCCAGTTCCTGCTTGATCCGCTTCGCCTCTTCGAGATCGTCCACCACGATCTGCCGAGCGCGTCGTTCTTCGTTTCGCAGCCGGAAGCTCTCCCGCGCATCCACGACGCCTATCTGAACGGTCGTGTCTACGACGGTCGGCCCAAAGAGCCTCAGAACCGCATACTTCGCTTCGCCCCGCTCCCTCGAGGCGAGCAGCGGATCCAGAAGCAAGCCTTGTCGCTCCGCGGCCATTACCAATTGCAATCGCCGTGCCAGCTTCTCGACGAACACTGTCCGCGAAGGCGCGTCGCGCCCGATCGGCAACCGAGCACTGTGGTCCTCGTAGTAGCGATCGACCTCGGCAGCGGTCACGATCCGCTCTCCGACCCGGAGCTCGCTGGGCTCGGATGCACCGCAACCTCCAAGCCCAAGCACCAATCCCGCGGCCAGGGCAATCCACCCTCCACGGGTCCATCCTGCATGTCGCCTGCGGATCAT
>CAZFNT010000188.1:0-7626 GCA_964520315.1 uncultured Gemmatimonadota bacterium | reverse complement strand
GAATCTGACCCAAATCTGGGCGCGATCTGACACGTTTGTCTCTCCGGACCCTGATCTCCGCCTCTCACAGCCAGGCATGCCCACCGGCTCCGCTCCCCCGAACCGGCGATCCAGCCAGGTCTCTCCGGCGATTCGAGATCTCACGAGTTCATCGTTCGGTGTTGGGCGCGGCCCCGGAAGCCCGCATCTCCATGCGAGGAGTTCCCGTTGGTGCCGTGGGGCGCGCGGAGCTTCCTCGATTCCGAGGCGCTCGCAGGGCGGGAGGTTCGTCCGGAGCGGAGCCATTGGGCATGCCTGGCTGCGAAAGACGGCTGCCCGCCCGTCAGTGCGCAGTCCCCCCGGGGATCGTACCGCCATGTCGCAACGTCCGAGGAATCAGCCACCCGGTCTGTCGCCGAGATCAGGCCGCGCTCTTCCGCCCCTTCTTGGGCGGTGGCTCCAGGTCGAGCACCATGCGAACGTCGGCCCGGCGCGCCTTGCGCAGCACCTTCACTTTCTTCTCTACCGGCTTCAGGTCGAGCTTGATGCCGTGCGAGGCGAGCTCCCCGGAGAGGTTGTATTCGATCTGCTTGAGGCGCCGATAGGTGCTTCGGTAGGCCTCGCAGACGATCGGGTGCAGGTTCTGCCCGATGAAGGGGTTTTGGCTCATCAGCCTGCGCATGCGGTTGCTGGGCACGAAGGTGTAAGCGCTCACCGACGGGTTTTGACGCAACACTTCGGCGCGAATCTGCGAGAAGCGAGTGTAGGCGAGGGTTTTGAGGTCTTGCTCGACGAGCCATACGTTGCCGTGGCGGGCATTGAAGCCCGGTGCCGACGACACCTGCGGAAGAAATGGATCGATCAGGAACAACAGATCGGCGCCCTTGTCGATGGCGGCTTTGATGTTGCTGGTGCGGGTCACGATCCCGTCGGTGTAGTAGTGCCCCTCGACCTCGACGCTGCTGAAAAAGGGGTGGGCCGCCGAGCTCGCCTGGATGGCCTGGCTGATCGGGATGTGCTTGAAGTCGCCGTCCCCGAAGAGCACGTGCGTGCGCCTATCTTGGTCGGTCGCGCCGACATAGAGCTCGCAGTCCAGCTCGTCGAATCGGTTTGTGCACCCCGGCCGCGAGAACATCTGGCGCAAGAATTCCTCCAGATCGGAGTTGTCGAACATCGGCCCGAGGGCGCGTTCGTACGACCAGAGGGCCGAGAAGACGTTGAGATCGACGCGCCCTCTCACCGCATCGAGTAGGTAGGTGGCGAAATCCTGCTGCGCCATGAGAATGCGTTTCGGCAGCGCGCCGAAATTGAGGTTCTTCCAGCTCAACCGCAGCCGCATCGGCCAGTCGCTGCGAACTCCGCTCACATTGGCGATCATGTCGTCGATGGCGTAGCCGTTCGCCAGGAGCCCCGTCACGATCGCTCCGGCGCTGATGCCGAAATACATGTCGAAATCGCCAACTCCGATATCGCAGGCGTCGTCGAGACACTTGAGCACACCGAGCTCGTAGTAGATCCCCGTGATGCCGCCTCCCGCCGCGGCGATCGCTTTCTTTCCCGTGCACCTCGTTAGGAAGGTCTTCTCGCAGAACGACCAGACCCGTTCGAAGAAATCCAGGCGGGCCTCTTCGGCGAGCTCCCCCACCAATCGCGGCGAGAGCGAGAGGTCGCGCAGGCAGCCGCCGACGTGGCGCTCCCCCATGTTGAAGATCAAGCGGTCAACGCGCGGCTCGTCGGCGTCCCCTACGAGCACAGCGATACGGGCGAATGGATAGGCTCTCTCGGCCGAGCCCTCGGCGGCCAGGGCGTCGAGGAGTGCATGAAGTGCTTCCTCTTGGCCCTTGGCGTCGGCCTCATCGTGCGGCAGATGCCGGCAATCGACGATGATGAGGTTGTAATAGTGGACCGCGAGCCGATCGAGCACTTCTTGGACAGTGGCCGCGAAGTCGACGCCGATCTGCATGCCGCGCCCGGCGAGTCGACAGGGCTTTCGGATCTTGATCCCCGTAAGGCGCTGGATCGTCTCGCAGAAATCGACGTAGTTGTGCCGGATCGGTGAGAAGTAGAGTGCGGTCTTGTTCACTTTCAAAGGGAATTCCTCCCCCCTCGGTACGCTCGACGAACAAGCGCATAACCTTAGCATCTGGGGACATGCGTCACGGGCCGCTTGACGCCCCGTGAGAGAGCACGGATCATCTCCTGGCACTGGGGATGGCCCTTGCGATCGTCGTTCGGGGGTATTGAGGAGCTTCGAGCGCTGATGACTCTCCCCCCCAATTCATCGATGAGA
The DNA here is from genome assembly GCA_964520315.1 of uncultured Gemmatimonadota bacterium. Classification (GTDB taxonomy): domain Bacteria. The sequence goes on along the minus strand of CAZFNT010000188.1, from coordinate 5,357 downwards.
TGTGATCGGTTTGCCGGGCTTCGCGCCGCGGTCGGCTGGATTGCGCTGATCGCGGTGGGCTGCGGAACCGCCCCGATTCGACAGGCGCGCCTCGATCTGAGCGCGGGCCGGTACCAGGTTGCGAGCGATCGGCTCGATAGGATCTGCGCGTCGGACCCTTCGAATGCCGAAGCACAATGCTTGCTTGCCAAGTCGGCCGTGGAGCTGGGGCACTACGCCGAAGCGGATCGGGCGGTGCGAAAGGCGCGCGATTCGGGGCTGGAGCAGAGCAATGAGCTCGACGCCGTGCGCCGCAGGATCGTCCATGATCTGTGGAACCGCGCTATCGAATCGTGGGATCGGGGGGATTTCGCGTCGGCGGGGAGCGATCTGCGCTTTCTGACCGAGCTGGAGCCGCTCGATGTCCGCTTCCGGAAATGGCTCGGGCTTTCATCGTTGGCTCAGGCGGACACGGCGGCGGCCGTAGAGGTGTTCGCGGGGATGGGGGGCGCGGCCGACCGCGAAATCGTAGAGCTCGTGGTGGCGATCGAGATGGCGAGGGGGCAGTGGAGCAGCGTCGCGCACTCCTCGGCCGAGGGGCTGGCGCGCTTTCCGTCTTCCGGAGCGCTGCTCCGCGCACGGGCTCTTGCCTTGGATCATCTCGATCGGCGCGCCGAGGCGGTCGTGGCCTATGAGCGAGCGCTCTCGGTCGTGGGGCCCTCGCACGATCTCGAGCTCGCGCGGGGCGTGCTCTTGCTGGAACTGGGCGATGCCGAGGGCGCGCTCTCGGCGTTCGAGAACGCTGCGGATACCGTGCCTGATGCCGATGACTCTCCCGGGGGAGATCTGGGCATCTATCTGGGCGAATGTTTTGTGCAATTGGGCCGATTCGAAGAGGCTCGGCGAGTGTTCGAGCGCGCGCTGGAGCGCGATGACGAGCGCGGTAGCGTTGCGGAATATCTACATCTGATCGATACCGTTGCGGAGCGACCCAATGAGAGGCCGTGAGTGCTCGTTGATCGGGAAGATCCTCTGGTTTCTCCTCGTCGCGGCGGTGGCATTTCCTCTCCTTCCCGCCAGCGCTCAGCCCCTGCTGGTCGAGCCGGATCCACCAGGCGGCACCGTGCTCGAAGGGGTGCGAGATCTCATCTCTTTCCGCACGCTCAGGGATTCATCGATCGAGGACGTCGAATCCTCGCTCCTGCTGCGATCGAAGGCCCTCGGAAGACTGGAGCCGGCACTTACGGCCGATCCCTTCGAGCCCAATCTCTACCATTTGCTGCCGGCGATCGGCGCGTGGAGGGCGGGGGACAGGGTCGACATCCGGCTTGCGGGAGAAGGGCTGGGTTTCGACAAGGGAGCCCACTGGTTCGTCGACGTGGCCTCGGCGTTTTCGGCGACCGACTACCTCTTTCCCCCCAACCAGTATCTGGCGGGGCTCAGCATGGTGGTCAATGCGGCCTACGGAGATTTCGACGGCGACGACATCACGGATGCCTGCATACTCGCCGAAAAGCGCATCGTCGTTTTCTGGGGGCTCCCCTGTGCCGATGGCCAGCAGCTCTTCGACCCGGTAGATCGCTATTCATATGAGCTCGTTGCGCTGGGACGCAACGCTTTTCTGAACATCGGCGATCTCGACGACAATGGTGCCGACGACATTCTGCTCATCACGGAATCCCAGCCTGAACGTGCCTTCATGTTGCTGGCTCGCGATCCCGGCACCCGGCTTTTTCGTCCCATACCGACCGAGCTTCCCGGAATCGATCACGACCCCGTCGGTGTGAAGCTCATTCATTTGGACAACGACCCGTACATCGATCTCCTCTTCCTGGCCGACGGTGTGAATCAGCTCAGGACCTTGGCCAACAAGGTCACCGACGGTGTGCCCTTTTTCGCGCCTTTCGGTGTTCCAGGGCCGATTCAGCTCCCCGCCGATCCGCTGGCCTTGGCGGTGGGCGATTTCACGGTTCCTCCCGACGGGTACGATGACATCGCGGTCTCGCTAGTGACGCGAAGAATCGTGTTTTTCGAGAATCAGACCGGCCATTCCCTGACAGAGAAGACACAGGCTCGCACGCCGACCACCGCGGAGATCGGTGCGATGGCGGTGGGCGACGCCGATCAGAACGGCCTGCTCGATATCATCGGTATCGAGACACCCGCGAATTCTCGAGTGCACAGCTATCGGAACGTGGCTCAGAACGCGCCCTTCGTCGAGAGATCTCGCAACCTCTCGATTGCTCCGCTGACCCTCGGCGTCGCCGATATCGACGCGGATCGATTCGCGAACGGCATTTTCAGCGACGGCACGCGGCTTGTGGCTCTGGACCGGAACAGCGTCGAGCGAGTAATCGCTACCAATCTCACCGGCGACAAACGAGGATTCGATCTCGCCGACGTGAACTGCGACGGTGTTCCCGATCTTCTGGTCGCGAGCGGAACTCGAGCTCAACTTCGTCTGGGCAATCCGATCGGATTCGGAGGGATTCGCGGCGCAGCATTCAGGCCGAAGCGTCTGTTCCGCGACGCATCGATTTGTGTGGCGGAGACCGCGGCGGAGACACTTTGTGTAGTTGGTGCATTCTGCCCGGTCGAGATCACATCGATTTCACTCGACTCGGCCGCCACCGCTTCCGGGGCTTTCGAGCTCGACATTATCCGCGGAACAGTGCCATCGGTCGTGGCGCCCGGCGACACTCTATGCGTCGAGGTACGCTTTACGCCGCTGGCGCCCGGGGCTCCCGCCGACTCCGCCGCGGTTCTTGTCGTCGCCGATTGCGGCATGGGCTCGGTGCCTCTTCTCGGCGTAGGGCAGCTCGCCGAACTCGTGCCCGATCCAGCTTTCCTTGGCTTCGGAGATGTCTGTCCCCCCGATACGGCCACGGGCACGGTCTGTTTCTCGAATACCAGCGTCGAGTGCGGGCGCCGCGTCGTTGGCGCTCTCTTGGAGCCTGTCGACGGCGGGCCTTGCCCCTTCGGAATCGTCGATCCGCCCAGTGAAGTCGATGTGGCCCCCGGTGCCGATCTGTGCATCGAGATCGAGTTTCTGCCACCAGGTTTCGGCTTGTTCGACTGTGATCTGCGCCTCGCGTTGGCCGATCCGGTCGACACCCTGCGCGTTGCTCTGAGCGGCCGCTGCAACAACCCACCGATCTGGTATCACGATCCGATCGACGTCGAGATCTGCGAGGCCGATACCTTTCCCCCGCAAGACATCGACTACCGCACGGCCGATGTCGGAGATACGATTATCTGCTATCCGCCCTCGTGGATCGATGGTAGCGATGATCGTATCGCCCTGGACTGGGATTGTGAGGCCAAGACCCTGACCGCGACGCATCCAGGCGGTGACTACATCGGCTGGGCCGTCTTCAGGCTCACGATCACCGACGGATTCGACGAGGTGTCTCGAGAGGTGCGATACGAGGTGCTCGATGTCAACGATCCGCCGGTGCTCGACCTCGATGGGCTCGCGACACTTTGCTCGGTCGGTTCGATCGAGATAGACGAAGCCACGGATGTCGTTTTTCGGGTGAGCGCGGACGACAGCCTCGATCACCTACCCGCGCCGGCCGAAACCTGCGAGTCGTCTCTTTCTTGGGCCGGCGACCCGATCAGCGACCCACGCATTCCGCCGGAGGCGATCGAGCAAGGCGAGAACCCGGATGGATCGATCTACGCCGACTTTCGGTGGACACCGGGCTTTAGCGATTCCGGTGACTACACGGTTGTTTTTGTCGCGTGCGAAGACATCCCCTGCACCTCGAGCGTGTGCAATCCGAATCCGGCCGCACTTTGTGATACGATCTTGGTGTGCTTCACCGTACGCGACATCCTTCCGGATCTATCGCTCCGGCTCGTCGCTCCGACCGATGCCATCGATGTCGATGAAGCCGCCGCCTATCAAGTCGCTGTGAAGACGGCAAGTGCGTCGTGGCTTCAAGAAGGTGCAAGCGTCGACGTGGAGCTGGCCGGCGAGGCGCTGCATTCGTGGGAGATCCCGGCCGGGATAGCCGAGGGCGATTCCGTTGTTTTTTCGGGAACGTTCACTCCTCGGACGCCGGCGCAGAATCGACTCTCGGCCTGCATCGTCCTCCCCGCTCCCGACATAGAGGCGGACGAGAGCAACAACTGCGACGAAGCGGATCTGAGCATTCGCGAGGGGCGACTTCGCGTGCGGCCCAATCCCTTCACGCCGAACGATGACGGGTTCAACGACGAGGCCGAGTTCATAACGCGAGAGATCCACATCGGCGATCCGAGGGTGACGATCTACGATATGAGCGGCCGATCGGTCCGCAGCCTGCGCGTATCGACAGAGGGGCGCATCGTCTGGGACGGGCGCGATGACGATGGCAGGCGCGTCGATGCAGGCGTCTACCTCTACATCTATGAAGATCGGGGCCATCACCGCTTGAGCGGTGAGATCGTGGTGGCGAGATGAGCCCTTATCGAAGCGCAAGCGCCCTCGCGCTTTGGGCCATCTACGCGACGGCTGCCTCCGCCCAAGAGCTGCCCTCGGTGCTGCCGATCGACGCCCAGGAAGTCCGGGCGATCGCAGTGAACCCGGCACTGGGGGCGTTCAGCGGCGAGTACCTCGAGATCGGCGCGCGCGAGAGCTTCCTCGGCATTACATCGTCGAACTTCGGTCTGAGCTCGGGTTTCGCGACCTACGCTTTTTCCGACGTCCTCCGAGGGGCATCGCTGCGCGCGACCCATTTCTCTTCGCGCAAGCTGGACCGCACCCGCATCGGCGCCGGCTACGGGTTCTCGCCGGCGCCTTGGCTGGCGCTGGGCGTCTCGGCCGACCTCATCGACTTGGGGTACCGCGACCTCGATCTGGTCGACCCCGACGACCCGCTCTTCGCCGGCGGGCGATCGCGAGCCGGCCTCGGGATCGGCGTGGGTGTCGCACTACGCAACAGCTCGGGCTTCGCCGCTGGAGCATCGATCGAAGACCTCAACCGCCCCGACCTGTCCCTCGATCGGAACGCGTCGACACCCTCGGCGGCACGCCTCCATGCAGCGCTTGGCTTCCCACTCGCCGGCACGCGCGTGGCGCTGGGAGCGCGCGATATCGAGATCGGCAGCTCAGGCTCCCGCGGCCTTTCCGGCGCCGCCCTCGAGATCGGCCTTGGCGCTTGGCTGAGCCCCTGGGCGGGCGCCAGAGCCTTCGGCGGCAATCGCGGGATCGGCCTCGAGGGCAGGATCGCGCTGCCCTTCGGAATGGAGCTGCGCTATCGCGCCGAGGAGCCCTTGGGCGACCTCGCCGGCTTCTCGTACGGGTCTCACCAGATCACCCTCGTGGGCCTCTCCGATCGCCCGATCCGCGTGCCTCGCATGCGTCCCCCCCCACCCCCCCCGGCCATCGGCCC
>CAZFNT010000187.1:0-7664 GCA_964520315.1 uncultured Gemmatimonadota bacterium | reverse complement strand
GTAGAGAGGATCGACGGCGCGCCCTTCAGCGACCAGTGCGTCGATCCGCGCGTAGTACCGACTGGGGCTCGCCACGAGGGGCGGAATCTGAGACAAGCCACCGAGCAAGGCCAGCAGGATCCAGAGCACGCGATCGAGCCTTCGCCCCTCGAGAGAAGCCAGCGGCAGCACGCTCAGCGGCACCAGGGGAAGCAGATAACGAGGTCCCCACGCTTCGGTTCCGTACCACGCCGAGAACGAGCCGTAGAGAACAAGATAGGCGAGCGCGATGAATGCGAAGGGTCGCGCGAGTGGAGATCGCGAGAACCCGCGGCGCCAAGCCAAGGGCAAGAGCAGAGCGGTCGGAACGAAGAAAAGAAACCCCCGGCCCGGCGAGAGAAGAAGGCCCAACGCACCCACCGGCAGGGGCGAAGCGAGCTCCTCGGTGAGCTCACCGTAGCCGAAAGCGAGCGGAGCGCCGAATCGCGCGGCGTTCAGCAGAGCGAGCCCCGCCATCAGTAGCGCCACCGGTAGGAGCAGTCGTCCGAGCGCCCGCCATCGCCGCGACGCGGGCGCCCTCGCCGAACCAAGCAAGAGCAGACCCGGGATCGCGATGCACGAGGCGATGCGACAGAAGAAGGTGGCGGCGATTGCCCAGCCCGCGCGAGAGAAACTCCTCGCGGACGGCGCGCGACAGAGAATGGCGATCGCCAGCAGAAGAAAGAAGGTCTCTAGCGGCTGCTCGTTATGCCATTTCGAGTAGGGCCAGGCCGGAGTGGCCAGGCCGTATGTGAGGGCCAGGGCCATCGAGCGCTTTCGGGTCGCGCCGAGCCCGTTGCGCGCAATAAGGAGAAAGAGCGCGACACTGCCCGCCGAGGCAAGAGGGAACACCAGCGATGAGGCGGCCTGCTCCACGAGCTCGGCCGGCTCGAAATCGAATCGCTCGGCGAATGCGCGGCCAACGACATAGAAGGGGACGAAGGCGAAAGACTCGCCCAGACTGTAGGGCGCATAGTGGCGACCGTCCGGGCCCTCGACCGTTCGCACCCTGGGCGGAATGTCGATGGCTCCCCGCTCCACGATCGAACGCGTCACGAGGAATCTGTTGTAGTAGTCGTATGTCGACAGATACCCGCGCGCAGTGAAGATGTAGATCGCGGCGAACAATCCGAATACCGCGATCGTTGCTCGCCCCTGCGTCATGGTTGCGCCCGATAGAGAGCGGCCAGATCAGCGGCGGCCCGCTCCCAGGTGAATCGTTTTGCTCTTCGTAGCCCCCGCGCGCCCAAGCGCACCGCGAGTGCCCGATCGGAGGCGATCCGCCGAATGGCTGCGTCGAGTGCAGCGGCGTCCCCCGGTGGAACGAGAATACCGGCATCGCCGACCAGATCCTCGAAAGCTGCGATCGAGGTAGCGACCACCGGCGTTCCGTGCGCCATCGCTTCGAGGGCCGGGAATCCGAAACCCTCCGCCCAAGAGGGGCAAGCCACGGCAACCGCCCGACTGTAGAGCCGCGAGAGGGCCTGATCGTCGATACCTTGCAGCACCCTCACCGAAGCGGTCGAGTCCGCCCGACGCCCCCCCCTTCCCCCGACGATGAGAAGATCGAGCCTCGGCGCGCCGGCCAGATCCCACGCGCGGCGGATCACTTCCTCTCCTTTTCGCGCCTCGACGCCCAACACGGCGAGAACGAAAGGGGCTCGCTCCGACCGGGCACTGTCCCGCAGAAAGGGCCCCGCGACGCCGGGCGCGATGACCGCGATCCGCTCCGCCGGCACGCCCCATCGTTCACGGAGAGCAAGCGCCACCGCGGGCCCATCGACGACGATGTGGGCGGCGCGCCGAAGACTGGGGATCAGCCACCGGCGAAAAAGCCAGCGGCGAGCCCGGGTGCCACCTATCGGAGGAGCCAGCTCAACAGGCGCAAGATCGTGAACGGTCACGATGACGCCCGGCAGGGCCGGAACCGGCGTCTGAGTCAAGAGGTGAACCCAGCGCGCACCATCGGCGAGCGCCCTCCGGACCGCGGGCTCGACCCACCGGTGCCAGGGCAGCCAGCGGGGAGGGTCCAGGATCCGCACCGGAATCCCGCCCGTGTCCCGCTCGCGCGCCTGGCGATCGCTGGTGTACAGAACGAACTCGAGATCGTCATCGCGCCGCTTGGCCAGCGCACGAACCAGCTCTCTTTGGTAGCGCCGAATGCCCCCCATTCGAAGAGTCCCATCTTCGACCAGGGCGATCTTCACGCGAGTTTCCGATAGAGATCGGCGTACTCGCCGGCCATGCGCTCACGGGCGCCGATCGCTTCGGCGCGACGGCGATTCGATCTTCCGATCTCCCTTCTCTCGTCGTGCGGATGAGCGATCATCTCGCGCAAGCCCTGCGTCAGGCTGTCGATATCGTCCACCCGAAAGAGGTTCGCACCCGCCTCACCCAGCAGCTCACGAGTCGGATCGATGGAAGAAGCGACGACTGGAAGCCCCGTGGCCAGCGCCTCGAGCAGCGAGAGCCCGAACCCCTCGCAGCGGCTTGGCCAGAAGAAGATATCCGATCGCCGCAGTCGATCCGGAATCTCCGAATGAGGCAACGCACCGACCACCTCGATGCCGGCGGAGCGCGCCCTGCGTGCTAGATGCTCTCGAATCGGTCCGACATGAACGAACTCGGCCTCGCCCGAGAGCCGGTGGGCGGCCGCCATGAAGAGGTCGAAGCCCTTGCGCTTCGACGCCGCACCGACCGTGATGATGCGCAGTGGTCCGCCGCCGGGCGATCGATCCTCGCGCGGAGAGAAGGCGACGAGATCGATTCCGTTGCGGATCACCCGCGCCTCGACACCGAAGAGCGAGCGCACGCGCTCCGCCACATGTTCGCTGACCGCCACCACCGCGGTCGCCCGTCGGACCGCCCTTTCTTCGCGCACACGCAGATGACGATGCCAAGCCCGCCTCGCCACTCCGCGCACGCGTCCATAGTGCCGATCATCGTGCACCACCAGATGCACTGTCACGATCCGCGCCGCGTTCCTGTGGGCGGCTGGCTCCAGCCAGGTTCCGGTGTGCACCACATCGGAACGCTCGATTCGTTCGCCGAGCAAGGCCAGCCGGGGAAAGAAGCGGCTCAGCGAGGGGCAGCGATGGCGCCGGAAACGAGTGCCCGCCTCGATCGACGCCAGGCCGCCCTCGAGATCGTCGGCCCACCGGTCGACACCCGATCCCGCAGGAGCCTCCAGCAGGAGCACCTCGACCCCGCGAGATCCGATCGAGCGCTCATCCATCGATCAGCTCCTCCATCGACTCTCGAAGATCATCGACCGCCCGGATGCAATGCCGCCGCGCCAGCCGCGCGGACTCGCGGCCGATCGCCTCGGCCCCTTCCGGGTCGCCAAGGAGCTGGTTGACCGCCCATGCGATCGCCCGCAGGTCTCTGGCCGGAACCACCTGGGCACCCTCGCCGGCTCGCTCCGGCAACGCCCCGCTTCGCGTCACTACAACCGGGCGCGCCGCCAGCAACCCTTCGACGACGGAAACACCATAGGTCTCGGCCTCGCCCGCCGCGTCGACGACCGATGGCTGCACGATGACCGAGGCCGCACGCAGGAGTCCGGGCACGAGCGGCCGCGGCACGCCGCCTATGAGCCGCGCGAAACCCGCCTGGACGGCACGGTGCTTCCTGAGTCGCTGCTCCAGAGGGCCCTCACCAGCGATAACCACGAGCGGCCGCCCGGAGCAGGCGCGCATCTCACTCGCGGCGTTCAGAAGATGGACATGCCCCTTCTTCTCGACCAATCGACCAAGACTGAGGACGATGGGACGATCCCGCGGCAGCTCCAAACGCGTCAGGATGTCTGAGGCCGACTCCGCGCTTCCCTCTCGCAGCAGTTCCGGCGCGACAATCGGTGGAACGATACGCGATCGTCTCGCCCGTCCCCATAGCTCTACCTTTCTCAGCGTGTACTCACTGTTGACCATCACGAGATCGGCGGCGTGAACAACCGCCCGGAACAGGAGCCTCTCCACCGGCCCGCGCGGATTCGCCCGGTGCACCCGGAGCACCCACGGGATGCCGCGCCTGAGCGCGACGGGCCATACCGCCAGCCCCGTCTCGGGCCAGTGGGCGACGATCGCGGTCGTCGGCCGCGAGCCGCACGAGCGAACAGCAGCCCGAGCCAGAGCCAACAGGAGCGGCAGGGCCTCGAGCCGACCGCGGCCCGATCCGATCGTTCCCGCGGCTCCCCCTTGCGCGTAGACCAAACGCGGCTTCGCTCCCGGTGGCAGGTAGGGACATCGCTCGATCGGTACACCTTCGATCGTTTCGCGCCGATCGGCATTTCCGGCGGGGGAGGGACAGACGATTTTGCAGGCCCAGCCGGCGTCTTGCAGAGCCCGCGCCTCGTCGAGCACGAAGGGGCTCGTCCAGTCGCCGGCGGCTCTCGGCGCCGAAGAAGCGACATGCAGGATCTGTCCTCGCATCGACTCAGTCCATTGCCCCGGCGCGCCAGCCCGGGAGCTTGCGTCCACGCAGAGCCACGACGAGGCCGACGAGGGCCCACCAGTGCATCCGGGAGGCATGACGCGCGACCGACCCGGCGTTGCCGATCCGCGGACCAAGAAGCGCGAGCGCGGGCGGGAGCCAGAGCGCGAAGAGGATCGCCACCGAAGCGTTCGATAGGGTGAGATCGAGGAGCGCGACGCAGTAGAGCGGCAGGCCCAACCATCGAAGCAGCTTGCGCGAGAGCAACTGAAAAGCGAGAAGTGGATTCGCCCATCCTTCTCGCCACAGCGTCGAAAGGACCGCGGCACTGTCTTGCAGTGAGATCCTCTCGTGCGCCCTGGCCGGGTCCTGGTCGCGAATCGCCTCGCGGGCGAAGGCGGATTCCGCCACCACCGATCGCCGCCCCTCGGTGATCGCCCGTAGCGGAAGTACGATGTCTTCCATCAGGTGGGGCGGAATCGGGCGCCATCGCTTCCGCCGCACCGCCATGAGTGCGCCCGATGCGGCGAAAGCGCGTCCGAGACGACCCTCCCGCCGGCGGATCCAGCTCTCGTAACGCCAGTAGAGCGCCTCGGGTCGGTGCCGCACCTTGGATCGGTTTCCGGCGGCGATCGTGAGTACCCCTTGCGCGATATCGACCCGCGGGTCGTCGAACTCCCGCAGCAGCGATTCGAGAGCGCCTGGATCGAGGACTGTGTTGGCATCGGTGAAGACCAGAATCTCCCCATCGGCCTTGCGCACGGCGACGTTCTGCGCACCGGTCTTGCCAAGTGTCGGTGTCTCGATCACCTCCACCCGGGGCTCCAGGGCCGCGGCCTTTCGGGCCAGGGCGCCCGTCCCGTCGGTCGATCCGTTCACGGCGCAAATGATCCGTAGCGGTCCCGTGGAACGGAGCTCGAGAGAAGCGCGGAGCTTCTCTTCGATGCACTCGGCTTCGTTCGCGGCGGCCACGATGAGCGTCACCGAGGGGGCTGTCGAGCTCGGCCGGCCCCGGTGGCTCTCTCTGCCTACGGCGGCGATCGCGACCGCGAGGGGGTACCCGGCGACACTCCAACCGAGTGCCGCCAGCGAGGCCCAGCCGAGCGCGCTCATGTAGAGACCTCGCGGATACCCTGCTCGCGTAGCGCCGCGATCGCATCCAGCACCGATGCAAGGTCGATCGCCGACATGCAGTCGGGCGACGTGCAGCCGGGGGGGTACTCGCCCGAGTGACACGGGCGGCACTCGACCTCTTCGGACGCCCCCAAGTCGATCGCCGTGGGGCCGCCGTGGTGCCGGAGCGACGGGTCGACAGGGCCGAACAATCCGACGCTCGGAACTCCGAGAGCGCGAGCCAGGTGCAGCGGACCCGCGTCGGAGCTGACGACCACACGGCAGGCGGCGAGGGTGGCTAGAAGGGCGGCCGCGTCGGTGCGACCCGCGAGGTTCAGAAGGCCAGGGACCGCCGACTCTACGCGCCGCGTCATCGAGAGGTCCTCCGGTCCGCCGACCAAGACGACGCCGGCGAATTCCCTCACCTCCCGCGCCAAGGCGATCCAGCGATCGAGCGGCCAACGGCGAGCAGACCATGCTACGCCCAGATTCAGGGCGATCCACTCCGAGTGCCGCGCCGCAGGAAGTAGAGAGCGCTCTCTCTCGGGCTCGGGCAGGCGCGGCTCGCCCCAATCGGCCCGGTTGACCGGAGCGATGGTGCGAAGAGCGTCAAATGCCATCTCGATCGGATGACGCAGAGCGCGGAGTTGCGATCTCTCGAAATCGAAGGTGGCTCTCACCTGCATGTCGACGATGTGGCCGCTCAGCTCCTTTGGGCGAAGCGCGGCCGAGTACACCGCGCTCGCCAAACCGGTGAAAGGCAGGAAGGCGATGTCGGGGCGAGGGGAAGGGCTGCCCAAGAGGGCCCGAGCGACCGAAAAGAACACCCTCGTCGCGCCCTCTCCCACGCCCAGAACTCGATCGACCGAATCGACCCCATCGAGAAAGGGCGCGACCGGTGAGCGGACCACCAGAATGACGCGCGCCTTGGGAGCCATGACGCGCAGAGCCCTGAGGAAAGGCAGCGTCATGATCACGTCGCCGAGCCCGAAAAGGTGGGTGACCACGATCGTCTCGACGCGCCGGAGATCGGGAGCGGGCCGGGAGCGTGCCCGGTTGCGCGCGAGCAGACGAAGCCCGGCCCGCCCAGCGATGCGGCGCGCGGCCACGCGCAGGCGGGCCGAGAGGCTGGGAGTCGGAGATCGGCTCATCGCGGATCTCCGGATCCGCGGGCCAGCAGCTCCTCGGTCCAGGCTTGCTTCGCACCCTCGAACACCGCGAGGATCCAGCCGAGCGCTCCGTCACGGTAGCCCCGGCGCGCGAAGAAGAGCCAGAGCGCGACCGCGGCCGGGCGACAGGGGCAGAAGAGCCACGCGAGCCTGAGCCAGGGCCTCCTCCGCCGGCGCACGGCACGTAATGGAAGGGGGCGAGGGCGACCTCCCCAGCGATCGCGCAGGTCCCTCGCCTCGAGCGCGGCGTAGCGGGCCTGGTGACGCAGATGATCGGAGAGATCACGGCGAGAGAGATGAAGGAGCGGCTCGCGCAGAGATCCGACTTTGCCGGCTGGCTCCGCCTCGGCATGAACGCCACGGTCTTCGAAGCGGACCTGGTCCTTGCGCACGAGTCGAATGTTCTCGTCCGGCCACCACCCCCCCGCTTTCACGGCGTTCCCGCTCACGCGATTGACCCGGCCGACATTGCATGCGACCAGATCTTCCGGCGCGCTCGTCGCGACGCACTGGATCTCGGCCGCCAATGCCGGGGAGATGCGTTCGTCCACATCGAGAAGAAAGACCCACCGGCCCCGCGGCAAGGGCAAGCGGTCGAGAGCGCTGTTCTTGAGCTGCGCGCTGTCGGCGAAAGGGAGCGAAATGACGCGCGCGCCCGCGCCCTTCGCGATCTCGGCGGTTGCGTCATTCGAGCCGGTATGGACGACCCAGATCGGCCCCACTCGCTTCGCCGACTCGATGCACGGCCCCAGGTGATCGTTCTCGTTCGAAACCGGCAGGAGGACGGCCACCTCGCCACCCATCGCTACTGTCTCGCCCGGGAGTGTATCGGTCCCGTTGGGCCGGAAAGGGACCAACCATCGGGCGTCGCTCCCCAGTGGAAGGCGATTCTCCGGCGCGCGCGGCTTCCACGAACGGGAAACGCGGCCAGCG